>DPSI01000386.1 GCA_003527165.1 Pseudomonas sp. | reverse complement strand
GCGACGCTCCGAGACGCGAGCGGTTACTGTCGAGTCGTTGGCCCCTGTCAGTTTCCCTGCTTCGATGATGATTCTCTCGGTGCAAGCGGAGGTAAACGGCTCGCCTGACCGTTTCGAGTTGGATATCCAGAAGGGCGATGAAGGCTGGACGGTAAACGACGATACCTACCCGCCGTTGCCTGCCGAAGTCGAAACGCAGCCCAAGGTCGCGGCCATCCAACCAGAGCCTCTCCCAGACGGCACGCCACTGCCCCGCATTGATCGTCGGCAGCGGTTTTCCCTGGCGCGGTTACTACGCGATCCGGCGCGCTACGAACATCTGCTAATGCGAGCGCACACGGCGCGTGGCGGGGTCGCGGAAGGGCGCTTCGCCGGTGTTGATCAAGACGGCAACGTGGCGATCCGACGGATGCTGAAGGGGCCGGGGGAGGCCATCTACAATCTAGCCCCGGCTAATATCGTTCTGCTCGAATTGCTCGATCCATAGTGTCGGGCAGGTCCAAGCTCGCAATGCTGCTTGACCAGCACTCTTGAATTTCTGTGCCAAGCCCCCATCTGCTTGTCATCGCCGCAGTCGCGGTCCGTGCCATTGACGATGTGGAGTTTGCAAGACGATGAGTGTGGAGACTCAAAACAAAGAAACCCTGGGCTTCCAGACCGAGGTGAAGCAACTGCTTCATCTGATGATCCATTCCTTGTACTCGAACAAGGAAATCTTCCTTCGTGAGTTGATTTCCAACGCCTCGGATGCGGCCGACAAACTGCGCTTCGAAGCGCTGGCCAAGCCGGAGCTGCTGGAAGGTGGTGGGGATCTGAAGATCCGCGTCAGCTTCGACAAGGACGCCAAGACCGTCACCCTGGATGACAACGGCATCGGCATGAACCGTGAGGATGTCATCACCCATCTCGGTACTATCGCCAAATCCGGCACTGCCGAGTTCATGAAGCACCTCACGGGCGATCAGAAGAAGGATTCGCACCTGATCGGTCAGTTCGGTGTGGGCTTCTATTCGGCATTCATTGTCGCCGATCAGGTCGAGGTGTTCAGCCGTCGCGCGGGCACGCCTGCCGAAGAAGGTGTGTACTGGTCATCGAAAGGTGAGGGCGAGTTTGAAGTCGCCACCATCGACAAACCAGAGCGTGGCACCCGCATCGTGTTGCACCTCAAGTCAGGCGAAGAAGAGTTCGCAGATGGCTGGCGCCTGCGCAACATCATCAAGAAATATTCCGACCATATTGCCCTGCCGATCGAGCTGCCCAAAGAGTTCCATGGCGAGGAAAAAGACAAGCCGGCAGAACCCGAATGGGAAACCGTCAACCGCGCCAGTGCGCTCTGGACCCGTCCACGCACCGAAGTGACGGACGAGGAATATCAGGAGTTCTACAAGCACGTTGGCCACGACTTCGAGAACCCACTGGCCTGGAGCCACAACAAGGTCGAAGGCAAGCTCGAATACACCTCGCTGTTGTATGTGCCGGGTCGCGCGCCGTTCGATCTGTACCAGCGCGAAGCGCCTAAGGGCCTCAAGCTCTACGTTCAGCGCGTGTTCATCATGGACCAGGCTGACGAATTCCTGCCGTTGTACTTGCGCTTCATCAAAGGCGTGATCGACTCCAACGACCTCTCGCTGAACGTTTCGCGTGAAATCCTGCAGAAGGATCCGATCATCGACTCGATGAAGTCGGCGCTCACCAAACGCGTCCTGGATATGTTGGACAAGCTGTCCAAGGACAAGCCGGAGGACTACAAGAACTTCTGGAAGCAGTTCGGCCAGGTGCTCAAGGAAGGTCCGGCGGAAGACTTCGCTAACAAGGAGAAGATCGCTGGTCTGCTGCGCTTTGCCTCTACCCATGATGCTTCGGGCGAACAGGGCGTGTCGCTGGCCGATTACCTGGAGCGCGTCAAGGAAGGTCAGGACAAGATCTACTACCTCACGGGTGAGTCCTACGCCCAGGTCAAGAACAGCCCGCACCTGGAGGTGTTCCGCAAGAAGGGCATCGAGGTGCTGTTGCTGACTGATCGTATCGATGAATGGCTGATGAGCTACCTGACCGAATTCGACGACAAGCAGTTCGTCGATGTCGCCCGCGGCGATCTCGATCTCGGCAAGCTGGATTCGGAAGAGGACAAGAAGGCCCAGGAAGTGATCGCCAAGACGAAGGAAGGCCTGGCCGAGCGCCTCAAGACCGCGCTGGGCGATGCCGTGGCCGAGGTGCGCGTATCGCACCGTTTGACTGATTCGCCGGCGATTCTGGCGATCGGTGAACAGGACCTGGGCCTGCAAATGCGCCAGATCCTAGAGGCGAGCGGGCAGAAGGTGCCGGAATCGAAGCCGATCTTCGAGATCAACCCAGCACACCCGTTGATCGAAAAGCTCGATGCCGAGCCGGACGAAGACCGCTTCGCGGATCTGTCGCACATCCTTTTCGATCAGGCCGCACTGGCCGCCGGCGATAGCCTCAAGGATCCGGCTGCCTATGTGCAGCGTCTGAACAAGCTGCTTGTTGAGCTTTCGGCGTAACTTGCAGTTAAACGCAAAGGCCCGTCATCGACGGGCCTTTTGCGTTCAGGTCGGTGTTTCTCATCGTTGCTGTTCGGTATGAGAAACCCGTTCTCGGTGGGCAGGCGAGCGGCGAGTAGTAAGCGAGCAAGACCTGTCCGCCGACACTCTAGCGAAACGGCAGCGGATACTGAACCGTGATGCGACGGGGCGGTCTATCCGCTTGGCTGTCAGGAGGTCATTGGTTGTTCAACTTACGAAACGGTTTTGCCGCGCTGTGCCTGGTCGCTTCGATCGCACCGGTTCACGCACGCGACTACCACTACAGCGACGCGCATCTGCATTTCGTTGATTTCTTCCAGGAAAGCGATGGCATGAGCAAGCTGCTCAAGGCGATGGATGCTGGCGGTATTGATCATGTGATGATCAGCGGGATACCGGTCGCCAAGAAGTGGCATGAAAACGAACCCAAGCGGCCTCGTTACTATGCCGGCGACGACGCCCCCGTCTATTGGTACAGCGCGACCGATGTGGTGGTTGCCGCAGCGCTGAAGGAGCTGGACGACGAGCAGCGACGCAGGTTCCATCCGTTTCTCTCGGGCTTCAATCCCAACGACAAGAATGCCGATGCGCACATTCGACGCATGCTCGAACTCGATCCAGGTCTTTGGCAAGGGCTGGGGGAAATATTCACTCGGCATGACGACGTCACTGCCTTGACTGAAGGCGATACGCCCCGCGCCAACAACGAGGCGCTGACACGTGTCTATCACCTTGCGGCCGAGTTTGATCTGCCAGTAATGCTGCACTCCAATATCACTTCCAAGCGTGAGCGGAATCCGCTGTATCTGGCGGAGCTGGAAGAGCCGCTGCGTAATCATCCGCACACCCGTTTCATTTGGGCGCATGCGGGAACGAGCATGGAACTGCATCGGCATCAGGAAAAGCTCGAATTTCTGCTGCCGACGGTTAGCCGTTTGCTGAATGACTATCCCAATCTCTACATCGATTTGTCTTGGACGGTTCTGCACCCCTATTTACTTGACCAAAAAGGGAAGCCCGATCGAGATTGGGTAAAGCTTGTGGAGCGCCATCCGAGCCGTTTCATGTTGGGGTCGGACGTAGTGGGACGCTTCGACGCTCTCGGCGAAGCCATGCAAGCTTTTGTTCCCTTTCTTGACGCTTTGTCTGCCGATACTGCACGTATGGTGGCGCGAGACAACTTCCTGGCGCTGCTGCCCCAGCGGGACTGAAACACCGCTTATCTAAAAGCGCAAAAATTTGGCGTCAGGAATCCGCGCATCCTCTTAAGAAACTTCCCGCCATGACGATAACGCCCTTAGTGCATCGGCAATCGGCCGGTGCGGATAGCTTCCGTTCATGGTTGGAGAAGTCCCATGTCCCTGCGAAAATTAACCGTATCCCGACGCTCGGCGTTGGGGTTCGGCCTCATTGGTTTGATCGTTCTGTTTTTGGGCCTTCTGTCGCTGAAGCAGATGGCGCAAATGAATACCGAATCGAAAGATGTCAATGAAGGCTGGCTGCCTAGCATCATCGCTTTGGGCGAACTTAATCAGCACATTCTGCGGATTCGAATTTACAACTTCCGCCTTGCCGTGAACCGTGACGAAACGACATTGCAAAGCACGAGAGCATCCTTGGCCAGCTTCGATAAGGAGCTTGCGGATATAGAGAGCGTCTACCAAAAGACGATCAGTTCTTCCGATGAGCAGGCTCTGTTCCGCCAATATCAGGCGGCACGGGAAAGCTATTACCAGCTAGTCAATGAAATCATCCCGCTGGACCGCGACGGACGAGTAGATGAAATGGTTTCGCTCATCGAAACCAAAATGAATCCCGCTGCCAGCCAACTCGGTGAGACTCTGCGTGCCCTGGTGGCCCACAACAACCAGGGCGCAGCTCGTTCGGCCGAGCACTCGTCACAGATATTCGACTCCGCCAAACTGTGGACAATCTTCACGATCGCGCTGGCAGCGTTGCTCACCTTCGGTTTGGCCTGGTTATTCACACGCAGTATCGTCCAGCCACTGAACCAGGCGGTCAGCGTTGCCGAAACGGTAGCCTCCGGCGATCTGACCCAGGATTTCATCATCGAAGGCAACGACGAACCGGCACGTTTGCTGGCTGCGCTCAAGACCATGCAGACAAACCTGCGCAACACCATTCGGGGCATTTCCGACTCGTCCAATCAGCTCGCTTCGGCGGCTGAAGAGCTCAACACCGTGACCGAGGATTCGACTCGCGGCCTGCATCAGCAGAACCACGAAATCGAGCAGGCTGCCACGGCTGTGAACGAAATGACTACGGCGGTGGACGAGGTCGCCCGTAATGCGGTGGCGACATCCGAGGCTTCCCGGGAG
>DPSI01000385.1 GCA_003527165.1 Pseudomonas sp. | reverse complement strand
AAAAACCCGCCGAAGCGGGTTTTTTTTTCTGACCGTACCGAATCCTTTCGAGTGCCGTCCTGGCGATGGTCGATCTTCCTGATCCTGAGCGCGTCCTGCGCTTCAGAGTGGGTATAGATTAATCATTCGCCATCGACAACCAAAGGGGTAATCGACGCAACCTTTTGTAAGCCTTTCGCTATAGCTGCACGTGTTCACACCTCAGACGACCGGAACCGCCGTCTGTTTCCTCCGGGCTGGAAGGCCCGAAACAGGCAGCGCACAGCCTACCGCCGAGTTTTCAGCCCGTAGACCAACAGGCGCTTGCAGCCGCCGCAGCCGAATGCGGCAAGCGCAGCCAATAGCCGTATTTTCGGTGTGTATTAGTCCTTTGGGCTCGGATTGTCCGATACCGATCAGGGCAGCTTATGGTAATGAATGGCTTCCCAATACTTCGCCAGCAGCGGCAACGTCGGACCGCTCCAGCCACGCTTGCGCAGTTGCTTGGCGATCAGCATGTTCATTATCCGATGCCCCATGAGGAGCAAACTATCGTGCGCCTCGGCCAGTTGGATCAGCTTATCGGCGGCAGCACTGGCGCGCTGGGTCGACTCGTCAACATGCTCGGTGTGATTGGCGAAACCGCAGAACCAGGCCGTGCGAAAGGCTATTCGCCAAACACGGGACGGCATCAACGGAATGGGCCAGTCCGGATAGGGCAGGTGCGCCTCGGCGAACAGCGGATCAGGTTCGTGGCAGCACTCACAACTGAGGCACGAGCGCGACTCCACGCACCGCAACAGCGAGCTGCATAGCACCACACCGACCGAGCCGGCGAGCTGTACAAGCGTTTCGGGGCGTTCGTCCGTGGCGATATTGGCCGCGTTGTACCGCTCGACCCAGGTTTTCATACCGGCGGGCGTGCTCCAAGGCGCGGCCGAATGGGCCGGCCGGCCGTGACGCACTAGAACGATCTGCATTGAGGTCAACCGGAAAGAGGGATAAGGCTTCGAAAGCCCTGCTCTGTTCCGGTTCCGCAATGCAGACGGGGCGCCTGGGAAGCGCGATCGCCACCAGTCGTAGCGGCGGGCGCGGAAACCAAATCGGGCCCGCCCATTAAATCGGACGGGGCGCGCTTATCCCTTGTCGAGCTCGTCCTGCTTTTCCAGAAAGTCCTCTTCGAGCATGGCATCCTTGACGGCCTGCGGTTGCTCATCGAGCAATGGATCGTTGAGTTCCCCACCGGACAGAACCTTGCTGTCCAGCTTGCCCATTAGATGTTCGAGCGCATGGCGCATCTTTTCCGCCGCGCCATCGACCGCCAGCTGCAGCGATTCGGCCTTGTGCGTAACGGAAACGGCCTGGTGGCCCTTGGGCCGCGCCTCGATCTGGCAGCGCTTGTCATCGGCACCGGCCTTTTGCGCGTTCTCGTCGCTGAGGTGCACCTCGACCCGAGTGAGAAAATCGTCGAAGCGCTCCAACTGTCCCTCTACGGTCGAACCCACCCATTCATGCAGCTCGACGCTGCCGGGGACGTGTTGGCTGTTGACTTGAACATGCATACGACTACTCCTGGCTTATGACGTATCTACTAAGGTTCGAGGCGCCCGCACCGCCGAGGTTCAGCGGCTTCGTCTGACTTGGATTGTTACCACTGGCGGAATGGCGCCACCTGATCCAGATCATGAACCGATGCGGACGGGGTAGGCGAAGTCTGGCATGACGAGTCGTTTCTCACTGCCAGGCCGTCCTACTCTTCCATCAGCTGTCGATAGCGGCGCTGGTATTGCTCGTAGGGAAGATGCTCATCGAGCAACCGCTGCAGTTGATGTTGGCGGTAGGCGTCCTTGGTCAGCGGCGTGCTCACGGCGGCCTGTGGCGCCACTATGCCAAGGCCTGTCGCACCGTTGGGAAACAGCTGGTGGGTCAGTTCGGCAATCTTGTTTTCCGCGCGGATGAATTTGTCCGGCCGGCCACTGCCCCAACGCGCATCGTATTCGGCCTGGCCCACCTGACGGCCTTTCTCATAGACGCGGATGTCGGCGTAGTTCATGTACAGCAGCAGATCCCAGCGCCATGTGCCGGTATAGGTGGTGCTGAGCGGGCAGCGATCCGGGCTGCTGCCGGCGGCCAACTCTCGAGTCCTGAAGCCCTTGTCCCTGAGCAATTGCTGGTAGGTGGTATTGAAGCCGGCACGAAGCCCTACGGCCGGAATCGTGCAGATTTCCGGCGCCAGCTCGGCGGATAGACTGGCGGGAGTGACGCTCTGCTTGATGCTGCAGCCGGTGATCGAAAGCATGGCAAGAAGCAAGAACAGCGGGGCGGCGCGCATGATGACGTCCTGTCTGGGATAAAAGAAGACATCATTCTGCCATCAACCAATGAAGCCGCTTCGCTCCTTTAGTCGCGCTTGGCCATCTTACTGGCACTGGCGCGATCGGCACGCCCGCCGAGGAACCAGCCCACAGCACCCCATACAGCAGCACAGACGGCACCGACCAGGGCGATCAGTACCGCGCCGTGACCGAGGCTGTCGAGCAGGCTTTTGGCCCAGCCGCTCAAAGCGTCACCGCCGCGATAGACCACGGTGTCGATAAAGTTCTTCGCCTTGTATTTGCTCTCTGCGTCCAATGGCGCGAAGAGCATTTCCCGCCCCGGGCGAACGAAGGCGTATTCGCCGATGCGGCGCACCACCATCACGGCGGCCAACACAGCGAAGGTCGGCGCCAAAGCCAGTCCGATGAACCCCAGGCACACCAGCGCCGGCACTGCGGCCAGCAGCACCCGAACGCCCAGTCGCTGAGCGATCCGC
>DPSI01000582.1 GCA_003527165.1 Pseudomonas sp. | reverse complement strand
CCACGTCAGCATTCTGGGCGGCGGCGGCGCCATGGGACGACGCATCACCCGGGGGCTCACCGCGGCAGGCGGCTACGACCTGCGCTTCGTCGACGGGGCGCAGAAGGTGCTGCCGTAACCCGCCTGCCGCCTTTTTTCGAGCCCGGTGCCTGACGCCGGGTCGCACGGAACCTGATGAGGAAACCACCATGCTGGTCACCAAACAACCCGTACTGCGCCGTTTTTGGTACGCGCTAATGCCCACCGCGAAACTGGCCGAAGGCCCGCAGCCATTCACCCTGCTCGGCGAACAACTGGTCTTGTGGCAAAAGCCGGATGGCACGCCCGTCGCCATGCGTGACCGCTGCTGCCACCGTACCGCCAAGCTGTCGAAGGGCTTCATCAGCGATGAGGGCACCCTGGCCTGCGGCTATCACGGCTGGGAATACGACTGCAGCGGCCAGTGCGTGAAGATCCCGCAGAACCCCGACCGTACGGCTCCGCCCGGGGCCAAGGTCGAGACCTTCCACTGCCAGGATCGCTACGGATACGTCTGGGTCGCGCTGGACGACCCGCTGCAACCGATCCCGGAATTTCCCGAGGACGGCACGCCGGGCTACAGGCGCATCTTCCAGTTCTACGAGGAATGGAAAACCAGCCCGCTAAGGGTGATGGAGAATTCCTTCGACAACTCGCACTTTTCCTTCGTGCACAAGGCCAATTTCGGCCTGTTCGACCAGCCCAAGCCGTCGAGCTACGAATTCCGCGAGACCGGCTACGGCTTCGAGGCCGAGACCCTGGTGCCGATCCGCAACCCCGAGGCGAGCTTCCGCATCACCGGCAGCACCGAGCCGATCACCAACCGGCACCTGATCAACCGCTACTACCTGCCGTTCTCGCGGCGCTTCGGCTGCATGTACCCCGACAGCGGCATCCACCACATCATCTACAACTGCGCCACGCCGATCGACGACGGCCGGCTGATGCTGGTGCAGTGGCTGTACCGCAACGACAGCGAGGAGCAGTGCTCGACCCAGGAGCTGATCGACTGGGACGCGGCGATCACCGCCGAGGACCGCGAGATTCTCGAGGCCACCGAGTACGACGCCTGCATCGATACCCGCCGCCGGGTGGAATTCCACATGCCCTCGGACAAGCCGGGGCTGGTGATCCGCAAGCAACTGCTGGCGCTGCTCGAAGCGCACGGCGAAAGCGAAGTGTTCCTGACTGCCTAAGAGCATGAGAAAAATTCTCCCACCTACTGCGACCGCCGCCGAGCGCCCTCGACGGCGTTGTCCTGGGCAAAATCCGGCGTTATTTGCCTCAGCAAACTCCTTGGATTTCGTCCAGGACGCCTTGCCGAGAACACCCGGCAGTGGTCTCGCTACGGCGTTCGATTTTTTCTCAAGCTCTGAGCTCGACCGCAGTGCCCCGGCGAAAGCTCGCGCAGACGGGCGTAGCCGGGTGCCGATCCGCCGCGAGGGCGCGGCGGACGGCGCAATCAGCCTTGGAGACCGTGCATGAACGCCACCGACACAACGCCTCACGCTTCACCCCGTTTCCCGCTGCGCCGCCTGCTGGCGCTCGCCGTCGCGCCGCTGTGCCTGCTGGCGCCGGCGGCACAGGCCGCCGAGTCGCTGCGCTTCGGCCTCAACTGGCTGCCGCAGGCGGAGATGTGCGGCTTCTATCAGGCTCAGGCCAGCGGCCTTTACCAGCAGGCCGGGCTGAACGTCGAACTGGTGCCCGGCGGACCGGACCGCAACATCCCGCTGCAGGTCGCCGCCGGCGACCTGCAACTGGGCATGGGTTCGAGCTTCACCACGCTGAACATGGTCCAGCGCGACATCCCGGCGCGCACCGTCGCCGCCTTCCTGCAGAAGGACCCGCAGACGCTGGTCGCCCACGCCGGACAGGGCGTGGAGACGCTGGAGGATCTCAAGGGCCGGCCGATCATGGTCGCCAAGTTCTCGCAGACCGAGTTCTGGCAGTTCCTCAAGCAGCGCCACGGCTTCAGCGACAGCCAGCTGCGCCCCTACGCCTATTCCTCGGTGCCCTTCCTCGCCGACCCCAAGGCGGTGCAGCAGGGCTACATCACCGAGGACGCGCACCTGCTCGGCAAGGAGCTGAAGGAGCCGCCGGTCTCGATCCTGCTGGCCGATTATGGCTACGACAACTACGCCACCACCGTCTTCGCCCTCGACAGCTTCATCGACGCGCAGCGCGACACGGTCGCCCGCTTCGTCGCGGCCAGTCGCGAGGGCTGGCGCGAATGCGCCAAGGGTGACTACAGCGCGGCGATGCAGGCCACCCTGGCCGCCAACCCCGAGCATGGCGAGGCGCTGTACCACTTCAAGATGAAGCAGATGCGCGAGCGCGGCCTGATCGACAGCGGCGACGCCGCCGAGCACGGCCCGGGCGCCATGAGCGACGCGCGCTGGAAAGGCTTCTTCGAGACCATGAGCGCGGCCGGCGTGTACCGCCCGGACCTGGACTACCGCCGCGCCTACACGCTGGAGTTCGCCCATTCGGGCCCGGCCGTGGCCGCCCAGGAGCAGTGAGATGAGCTTGGACAGCATTCCGGTCATCGACCTCGGCCCCTTCCTCGAGGGGCCCGAACCGGCGCGGCGCGAGGTAGCCCGCCGGTTCGGCGCCGCCTTCGAGACCTGCGGCTTCGCCAGCATCGTCAACCACGGTGTGGACCCGGCGCTGGTCGAGCGCATGTACGCCGAGGCCGAGCGCTTCTTCGCCCAGCCATTCGCCGACAAGCTCGCCTGGACCCCGCCGGAGCAGACCAAGGGCCGCGGCTACCTGCCGCTCGGCATCGAAAGTGTGGCCGCCACGCTCGCCGGCGAGACGCCGCCGGACCTGTGCGAGGCGCTGGTGTTCGCCTCGCTGCAACGCGAGCGGGCCGGGCAGGGGCTGCCGAACATCTGGCCGAGCGCGCCGCCGGGTCTGGCGGCCGCGGTCGAGACCTGGTTCGATGCGATGTTCGCGCTGTGCCAGCGGCTGA
>DPSI01000384.1:12018-12840 GCA_003527165.1 Pseudomonas sp. | reverse complement strand
GCTTCGGCCCACTCGCGTAGCCGCGTCACCTTGCCTTCACGGTAGGTCAGCACGCCACGGGTATTGCCACTGTAGAAGCCGTGCTGTTCCTCCAACTGGATTGCCAGTACGTCTGCGATACCGAGTCGTTCGGCGATGGCCCCGACGAGAAACTCTGCCGAAGCGGAAATTACCAGAATTCGGTCGCCCGCCTTGCGATGCTCGGCGATGTAACGCATGGCATCGCTGTAGATCAGCGGTTCGATCACGTCCTCGACGAACGGCCCGACCACGTGGGCGACTTCCTCGGCCGTGCGGCCCACCAGCGGTGCCAGGCTGAACGTCATGTAGTCCTCCATCGCCAGCCGGCAGAAGGCATACTCGGCCATCAGCTCGGCATCCTTGCGCAGAAAGGACTCACCATCCACCCAACCGAGCTTGGCCATTTCATGGGACCAAAGGCTGGCGCAGTCACCGTCGATCAGGGTTTCGTCCAGGTCAAAAATTGCCAATGCCATCAAGCCACCTCGTGAATCGCAGAAGCGTCGATGGTAAGGCCTATTTGGTGGCCCTGGGGAAGAAGGTCGGCGGCGGAGCGGTTGAGCACGTCCACCAGCAGCTCGACCCGACGCGCTTCGACCCGATAGCGAATCACATTGCTCAGCAGGCTGTGGCTCTTGATCACTGCTGTGATGCTGTCGTTCTGCACGCCGGCTGGATCGTTCAGCGCGATGGCTTCTGGGCGGATCGCTACTTGCGCCTCGATAGGGCGTTGCAGCAGGCGCGAGGCGATATCCGCAGCGAGCAGGTTGTAGTTGCCGATATATCCTGCCGCGAAAGCAT
>DPSI01000384.1:7389-12006 GCA_003527165.1 Pseudomonas sp. | reverse complement strand
GCATCTACTGGCGCGGTTACCACTCGCATCACTGCGAGAGGCACTGGGCCAGCACGAATCGCAGGGGCTGATCTACCGGGAGAATCGCCGCGGCTGGTTCGTCCCACCGGCTCGGATCGCGTGCGTCGCCACTGCCACGCCATGGTCCGCGAGCAGGGTCGGCTCGCTGCTACCGAAGTGCTGTCTGCTAGATTATTCCTGCCACAGCGGACATCTGGGCGCGACTGGCGCTGCCCGCGTTGCCCGGCGTCATCCAGATCCGCCGCGCCCGGCGCATCGACGGTCGTCTGGTGCTCTACGTCGAACACTATCTGAACCCCCAGCTGTTTTCCGGGAATCCTCGACTACGACCTGACCCGCTCGCTGACAGAGCTATACGCCAAGCGATACGGCATGCACTACGATTTTTCATGTGTGTGGAGGTGCCAGAGTAGCAGGGGATTTCTATTGATGTTGGTCGTAGACGCTCTATTTCCACTTGATGCGTGCGAGAATATTAGAAATAAAATTTGCTGATTGAATGCCCGGGTTAGTATTTTTTACATGGTTTGGGCTTTTCGGTGGGCAGGTAGGGTAACCCGAAGTCTGAGGTGATATAAAAATATTCAGAGGTGCCGTTAATTTATAACAGGTGGTGGTGGGTTGTGTGTATGTAATAGTTAATGACTACTTCGGCCATATATTCAAGTTACTCGCAAAGTTTAATGTTCAGAGCCGAAAGTCCCTTTGGCACTATCGAAATCGCTGTCATAGGATGTGGCCTGGATGCCCCTGGCTTGTTGCCTTCGATAGTACGCCTCGACGTTCAGACCGGGGTCGATCCTTGCTTGGAGAATGCAGGGCTGTTGCTGCCAGGGATGGCTGGCCAGTTGTTCCCTGAGTTGCCGGGCGCTTGAGCGCTTCCATTGCTGGACGTTCAGGTCACGCCAGTAGCGCTCGGGGCGACCGATGGCGGCATCGTGTGCAGCGAAGAAGGGGTCGAGATGACGGCTTTGTTCCAGTACAGGCAGGTCGGGTAGCGGCTGCTCAACGTCCATATAGCGCTGCAGCGTGTCCCAGAAGGCATAGATATTGGCCTTGTCGAGGCCCAGGCTGTGCATTTTCATGGCCAGACAAACCTTGGTATCGCTGTAGCGGTGATGCAGCCAGAGCACGTAGTCATGCCCGCCATGCGGGGTGACCTGCAACTGCATCACCGGATCGAACTCGTAGAAGGGGGCAACGAAGGGAGACCGGAAGCGCCTGCCGATACGAATCATGCCGTCGCGTCGATTGAAGCCGCTGCCGTCATGGGTGTAGATCAGGGAATAGAGACCGATCAACAAGTCGGCGCCGGTGACCGCCATAAAAAGCAGGGTTGCCCCAAACCAGAAAGCGGTTTGCTCACCCCAATAACCCCAAAGAGCACCCTGATCCCAGGCAATAGTTCCGGCGGTAAATGCCAATAATACCCCGCCTAATATATGAATTAGCCAAGGTCTCGACGTCCCGTAGAGTATCAGGCTGGCGATCATTGTGAAGGCCGCCAGGGTTGGAATAACAAGGTCGCTATTGAATATGCTTGCGAATTTTAGCATCCATGGCAAAGTGAAAAAAAACACAGACATTAACTTTGATAGAAATAAAAAGTGTAATAATTTGCTGTTGTTCTCAAAGCTCCAGCGTTCGGCATCGCAGTACATCTGCTGTTTACGCTTTTCCTTGGCTTGCTTCTCGTAGGCCAGGTGGGCTTCGCTCATAAGCTGGCCTTCGACTTCTGAGGTCGAATCCAGATTGGAGTAATGCCCCCATTTCAAGACGGCGTCGAACAGGCCCTGTTTGCCCGGAATCGGCGGTGGTAGTGCGGGCAATGCTTGGCCACGATAGGCTGAGGTCGTGTAGGTATCAGTCGTCATGCCTTGAATTCCACGGTTTCAATCTGCCAGTAAGGCGCTTCATCAGTCTGCGTGTTCGGAGCTGGTGGTTGGGTAAACGCCGATTGGTAGGGCTGCCAAGTTTTAGGGCTGGGCTGTGGCAGTACCAGTTCGTCGGAGCGGCCGGCATCCTTGGCGAGACGGAACTGGCCGAATACCTTCAGGCGTTGAATAACCCGCTGAGCTTGGCGTTGCAGTGGCGTTTGTGTCACCACGGGGAATTGCTTGGGCAGAATATAGAGCACCGAGGCATTATCCAGCGGGTGCGCTGCCAACTTGGCCTCGGCGATGGTATGGCGCTCGGGGTGCTCTACATTGAAGATTCCCGTGAATGGAAGGACTGCCACTTCTTCCCTGGCGTAGAACTGAAAATGTTGGGCATCGAACATGCCCAGCAGGGGCGAATGAATGCGCACTGCCCAGTCGTCACGCTCGAAAGGCTGAGCCGATGCGCGGCGGCATTCCAGGCCACTATTCAGTGGGGCGCGTTGTCTGTTAAGAGTGCCGATGCCCGAACGTACGCTGGGCGGCGCCTGGTCGAGCCAATCACCCAGGCGGCTGACCTGAATCATTGGCCTGCCGAGGATGCCGATCAGTTGCTGATAGGCAACTTGCGGATCGCTGAGATGGGCGAAGCGCTGGTCGTCACCGAATACTTTGTCGAGCATGCTGGTGTGGCCATGATCTTGGCCAAAAGGCCCGTTCTTCATCAGGGCCTCAATATCGCTGTCGACCAGCCAACCGGCCAGCATACTGCTGCCGATAAACAGGACTGCCCCGGCTACCAGCACTACCGGGTTGATGCACATACCGAGGGCGTAGGCTGTCCAGGCTGCCCCACCTACCGCTGCTACGCCATAGGCCAGGGCAGCATCGAGGTCGCCCTGATGCCAGGCTCTTTTGACATCCCAGACGGTAATCGCCGTCGTAAAAAGCATGGCCCCACCTGAAAGAGCGCGCAGTATCGGGAGACGCGGGGTGCCAGTTTGCTCGGCCAGATTCATGGCCCAACGACCGGAGAGTCTAGAAACGTTCAGGCGAGGTTCACTGAGGAAGGTTACGAGCCGGTCCGTATCGCCAAGAATGAATTTGGAAAGGTTTCCAGAGGCAACGACAAGGTCAACGACTGCTGAGACTACACCAATTTGGTAGCGCATTCGGCCATTGCCAGCTTCGCTTTTCAAAGCCTTCATCCCATCAACCTGCGCGCTCAGGTTGTATATCGCGCAGGCCACTGCAACCACTGGAAGAGAGGGGGTCTGAGCGGCAATATCCAGCCTGCGGGCAACTGCATGTCGCCAGGCACTGTACTTGATTACCTCCGGATGGTCGGCTGCCGCCGCAAAGATAACGCCACGGCCATGATTGGTTAGTCCTTCGCTCACCTGGCGAGCGCTGGTGGAGCCGACGACCTGTCCTTCACGGGTCGTGACATTCACATACAGATAGTTTTTGCGGGTGATGGCCGCACGCTCTGTGGCAGTTAGACTATTCTTTAACCCCTCTCCTTGAAGGCCCAAAATTCGCAGGTTCGCTGCTTCGGCCTGCGACTCGCTGACCAGCTGTATGCCGTGCCATGAGGGGGAAAGCCGTTCGAGCACGCCGAGTGCCGGTGCGAACAAACGACGAAATTCGACGGCAACCGTTACGTTGGCATCGTTCAGTCGCTGCACCTGAGTCAGCACTGCCATGGAAAAGGTATCCATGAAATCGCCGATCAGTGCATGCAGGTTCTTGTAGACCAGGGCTTTGTCCGTGTCGTGAGGGTCAATATCCGCAGCATGCAGCAGGCTACTCATCCCCATCCGTTGCGGATCGGGTTCACGCGTTTGCGTGGCCAGGGTGACAAGACGTTGTACGACTTCGGGCAGGGCGCCATCTGCTTGGGCCAGGTAAGGCCGGGTAATCGGATGGCTGCCGGTCAGCAGACGCTCGCTCAACCGGGCGATGCGGGTTTGCCACGGGCTGCTGGAGCCGGCCGGAGACAAGGCATCCACGTGCTCGGGCAGTTTGCTCAGCGTGCCGAATAGCTCGGTGAGCAGCCGGTAAGGTTCTAGCAAGCGTTCGTCACAGGTGTATTGCCAATCCCATAGCGCTGCCGCCAGTGGCGTGTCCGATAGCAGGCTGACCAAGCGTTGCAACTGGGACGACAGAAAGGTCCGTACCAGCTTGCGTTCGCCTTCGAACACGGTGTCTTCGAGTTGCTCAAGGTTCAGGTGCTTCTTGAATTCGGCCAAAGGACTGTTCGGGCTTTGAATGACCGAACTGTACAACGCGTGGCCGTATTGACCATTGGGACGATGCGGAACCAGTGCGTTCAAGGTAAGCAGGTAAGACTCTGCCAAGCGCGCTTGAGCACAGGCATGTCTGAGCGCGAACAATGGGTCGTCAAGCATCAGCCCCACCAACCTCGGATAGGCCCTCATGTTGCGCTCTGCAAGAACGTCCGTGCCGGCCTCCAATGTCGGTAGTGCGTGCGGCGGTGGGCTTTGGGTCGCAGCCGCCAGCTCCTCCAGGCGCATCTGCATGCGCCTGCTCATTTCGCTGGAGGGCAGATCGCTCAGGCTGGGCGTGAACAGCGACGGATCACTCAGCAGGCTCTCGATGCTGAAGTCACGGGCTCTAAAACCTTCCGTCTGGGAGCTGATCGCAACGGCCGGCATGGCTTGCGTCGGTCGCCATTGGTTCGGCCCGACAACTGCCG
>DPSI01000384.1:0-7383 GCA_003527165.1 Pseudomonas sp. | reverse complement strand
CGACCAGGCGAAGGCCAACATCTGTGCACGACTTCGGATTCGATTCTGGTCTTTTTCCAGCCATTGAACGTATTCCCAGGTCCAAGACTTTTCGCTGTACGCGATCAGGTAGTTGTTAGAGACGGACCGTCCCTGCAGGAGTATGGGGATCAGTAGGATTTGCTGTTGCTTACCGACGGGTTGACGATCATCGGCTGGGCTGCCTTTCTCGGCCTGCTTGCGCCAATGGCCTACATCGACGTCCTTCATATTGCCTTTGCCGTCGCAGAGGACCTCGCGCCAAAGCCTGCCGCTTTGGAATACGTAAATGCGGCCCGGACGCGGTAACGCCCCCCGGGGCGCTTCGTTGTAGGCTGTATGGCCTGGCAGCCTGGCCAGCGGCATGATGGCCAGGAGCGTATTTTGCTGAATATGCTCTTCTTCTGCGTGACTGAGCATGTCGACGGCAATAGGTAGAGATAGCTCACCACCATCTTCGCGTTCAATGGTCAACGCGAGCCCCTTTCGCTGCGCATTTTCATAAGGGGTACGTTTGCGGACACCTTGCTCGATGGGCTGATCCTTCAACTCGCTCATGCATCCTCCTGCGAGTCGAGCAGTTTGATTTGCCCGCCCTGTCCCGGGTCACCCCAGACGTCCACGATGAGTTGCTGTGGTTCCGTCTTGTCATTCGTTAGTGCCAATAGCGGGTTGGCATTGGCGGCACCTGTCGGCTCGCCTGCCGGGGTGGTATCTGCCGGTTTTGGTGGCCTGGGCAATGCTGGCGTCGCACCTGAACCCTTACCCGGACTCCCGCCAGAGTTCATCCTGATCACCGGCCCAACCATCGTGATTCCGCTGGCGTCCAGCTTGATAAGGCTACCGGCCGCTTTGAAGGTGAGTTCGCTGCCGGCTTCGAGTACGACTTTCAGGCCGCTGGAGAGGTGTATTTCGTTGCCGGCCTCGACGAACTGGCCGGTGCCGATCTTCACGTGTTGGTTGTTGCCAACGGTGAAGTGGTCGTTGGCTTTGACTTCGCTGCGGCGATCACCGTGGATGGTGCGGTGTTCTTCGGCGCGAAATTCGCTGTAGCTGTCGGCCTCGACGTTGTCGTGGCGTTCGTGGCCGACGCGGATTTTCTGGTCGTGCTCGATGTTTTCGTCCCAGTCGCGCTGGGCGTGGAGGTAGATCTGCTCCTGGCCTTTGCGGTCTTCGATGCGCAGCTCGTTGTAACCGCCCCCACCCGGTGAGCTCAGTGTTTTGAAGACGCTGCGGGTCTTGTTCGCCGGCAGGTCGTAGGGGACAACGTTTTCCTTGTGATACAGGCAGCCGGTGATCAGCGGCTGATCGGGATCGCCTTCGAGGAAGGTGATCAGCACTTCCATGCCAACACGGGGGATAGCGATACCGCCGTAGCGGTCGCCGGCCCAACTGGACGACACACGCAACCAGCAGCTGGTGTGCTCATCGGCTTTGCCTTCGCGGTCCCAGAAAAATTGCACCTTCACTCGACCGTATTCGTCGCAGTGGATCTGTTCGCCAGGGGGGCCTGTTACGACTGCGCTCTGGCTGCCGAGAATGCGTGGCTTGGGGTGACTGAGCGCGGAACGGAAGGGTACGGACCAGGGGGTGGCGGTGAAATGGTTGCGGTAGCCTTGGATGAACGCGCCGGCGTCCGAACCTTGTGGCTCACGCTGTAGTTTCCCACCGCTCAATCCCTCACCCCTAAGCCGGGCGCCCCAACCCTCTTCCCAGAGGGAAGAGGTGGTTTGCTCGTACGTGCTTGAAAAATCAGTAACCGACTCCTCCAGCGCTTGCGGCTGCTTGCCTTCGTGGTGGATCTCAGTGAGCAGCCACAACTGGTTCCAATCGCTACGTGGATGCTCGCCGAGCGGAAGGAAATGACCGGTGACCAATAGCGGCTGATCACTTTCCCCACTGGCCAGTTCGAAGTCGTGGCGGTGCCGTTCCAGGATGCGCTGGGATAGTTGCTTTCCGCGCTCGCGATCGGCGAAACGGCCGGGGTAGTCATAGTCCTCGAGGTCGGGCTGGGTGTTGCTGCGAACTGCCGCTTCCATGGTCAGGCGAGGCTTTTCGAAGTCGTAATCGCGGCGGGTGACGCGGCCGGTACGGGTCTCGATGCGCATACCGAAGCGCTTGATGACCGGCACATCGGCGACCAGCCCGCTGTCCTGCTGATAGGCGACCGGCGCGAGCGTCGGGAACACCGTCTGGTCATCGCCGAACACCAGCATGTGACCGGATTTGCTGTGCTGGAAGTGATAGTGAATCCCTTCTTCTTCGCAGAGACGTTGGACGAAGTGCAGGTCGGTTTCGTCGTATTGAACGCAACAGTCGCGCTCGGGGTATATCACCGGACCGAGATCGAAGCGATGGCGGTCGCCGGCCAGGATGCCGTGCTCTTCGAGCACCTGAGCGATGATCCTCGGCACCGAGATGTGCTGGAAAATGCGTTGGTTGGTCCGGTGCGCCAGGTTAGCAAGCCTTGGGACCATGACCAGCCGGTAGCGTGTCAGGCGTGTGCCTGATTCGCCCTGCGCAACGCGATAGACCTGGCCATGGATGCCGGCACCGTCGCCAGAAAAGGCCAGAAATGCAGGCCGTTGCAGCAAGCTTTCCAGATCGACGTCTGGGCGTTCGCTGACCAGCTCCAGCTCGAAGCGGTAAGGCTGGCTGATGGCTTCGCGACCGCTGAATGCGAGTACCTGAAGGTCATGCTCGATGCCTTCGATATGCAGGGAAAAGTGGGTTTGGTTGGCGGGGGCGAACATCCTTGTTCCTCCTGGATCCGTCCATGGTGCGCCAGGGCGCATGCGGGGCCTTGATGTACCACGCTCCGTCAGCGAAGCAGTGTGCTGGGTCGCGCATTGCTTCGCCGCGGCTTGAATTTCGGCTACTGCTTCGCAAAATGGCTTCAGCCAGGACGCGCCGGCCAAAGCCATCCATGCGGCGACTACCTTAGCTGGCGATCGGGGTACGCCAGTCGTCTGAGCCGGACGTGCCGGAGACTTCGTGGGTCCAGACGATCTTGCGATAGGTGAAGTAGACGTCTTCCAGATGGGTGAAATGGGACATGTTCGGGTCCTGGCAGTTGGGCATGCGCGACTGCACGTCGACGATCACCGCATCTTCCAGTTCGATGGTGTAGTAGTGCTCCTGGGTGCCGGTGGAGGAGGTGCGGTACCACTCCAGACGGCACTTGTTCAGACGCTCACCGGAGGTCAGAGCGTTGAAAATCAGCGGCGACGATTTGTCGAACACCTTGGTGATCATCAGCGGCTTGTGCACGCGTTGGCCGGTAGGCTGGCCCGACTGCGGGTCGCGCGGAATGATGACCTGGTGCTGGAAGGCCTGCACCAGGATCTGGTCTTCGTGTCCTTCCTGGAAAATGTTGCCGACCGAGTCCTCGGTGAAAGTGCCTGCGGTGATCAGGCCTTGCTTGGTGCCTTCGAGGGACAGATACGCGGGTGTTGGCATGAACGCTCTCCTTGCTTTGCTGAATGCCGGAATGGCAGCCAAACAGGTACAAGGCGCGTGCCAGATGAAAAAATCTCTTTTTTATCAGTGGCTTATAGGTTTTCGCTGAAGGCCGTTACGCGGGCGTGCGGGGCGGCGCACATTTAGGTGGGCAACATACTGCCGGAGCCTGCGCAAGGTTTGGCGCATATGTGCGCCAGCCCGGTGATCACAGGCTTTAGGACCTGTCGGAGCCAGTCCAGCAGGTTGAAACCTGTGCAGTATGTTGCGCAAAGTGACGGCTCACGACGAGCAGCTGATTTCCAGATGTTTACCCCATTCCGGCGGCCGCTCGGCGTAACGTTCCATGCCTGGTTGTTCGTCGAACGGATGGCTGAGCACGGCATGCACCTCGCGAACCGGACCGTAGTCTCCCGCTTCGGCCGCTTCGATTACCTGCTGGGCAAGGTAGTTGCGCAGGATGTACTTCGGATTGACCGCATGCATACGTGTCTGGCGGTCGCTCTGATCGCCGCTTTCCCGCCCGGCCCGCTGACGGTAGCTCGAGGTCCAGTCATCGAATGCCTTGATGTCGATGAAATCTTCGCGCAGGCGAGTCAGGGACTGCTCCGGTGCGCTGTCGCCGAGTTCGCGGAAGAACCGCGTGTAGTCGATAGCGCTGCTCTGCATCAGTTGCAGCAGACGCTGTACCAGCTCCTTGTCGTCTTCTTCCGCTGTCTGGAAACCCAGGCGCCGACGCATCAGGTCGAGCCAGGCGGCTTCGTAGATCGGCAGGAACAGGTTCATCGTCTCGCGCAGCTGCTCTACCGCGACAAAAGGCGTCAGGGTCTGAGCCAGTGCGGCCAGATTCCAATGCGCGATAGGCACCTGGTTCTCGTAGGAGTAGCGCCCGGCATCGTCGGAATGGTTGCAGATGAAATGTGCGTCGAAGTCGTCAAGGAAAGCGTAGGGACCGAAATCGAAAGTGATGCCAAGGATCGACATGTTGTCGGTGTTCATCACGCCGTGGCAGAAGCCATAGGCCTGCCAACGAGCAACCATCTTGGCGGTGCGCTCCAGCACCTCGTGGAAGAAGGAGTGGTAGGGCTCCGGATGTTCCAGGCAGTCGGCGAAATGGCATTCGACGACGTGATCGATCAGCTGCTTCAACTCGTCATGCTGCTTGGTGTAGTAAAAGAATTCGAAATTGCCGAAGCGCACGTGGCTGGGGGCGAGACGCAGCAGCATAGCGCCGCGCTCCTGACGTTCGCGATAGACCGGCGTGTCCGAACCGGTGACGCACAGCGCCCGCGAGCTCGGGATGCCCAGCGCATGCAGATGTTCGCTGGCGAGAAATTCGCGAATTGAAGAGCGCAGCACGGCGCGGCCATCGCCCATACGCGAATAAGGCGTCTTGCCGGCGCCCTTGAGGTGCAGATCCCAATGCTCGCCAGCGTCGTTGACCACCTCACCCAGGAGCAGACCGCGCCCATCACCCAGGCGAGGGTTATAGCTGCCGAACTGGTGACCGGAATAAACCATGGCGCGTGGCTCGGCCGTGCTCCAAAGCTTGTGGCCGGAGAACAATTCAGCGAACAGCGGATCGCCGGCCACCGCTGGGTCGAGATCAAGTAACGCCATGGCCTCCTCGCTGGCCACTACCAAGCGCGGCTCGTCCAGCGGCTGAGGCATCACCTCGGTGGAAAACACATCGCCGAGACGGGCGAAGCGGTTATCGAAATTCAGCTCGGTAAGGGTCTTCACGATGGCTCCGGCGCTGTCCTGAATGTAGCGCCCGCAGCGAGCGCACTTGAATTTGGAGGTCGTGCCTGTCGTGGCGTTCCTCAGGACTGACCGTTGGCAGGCGCCCCGTTGCGATATCCGTCTTGACCAGCCTGCGGCATTTCCAGAGCAGGTGGAGGATTTTTCAGATGCACGTCCAGCTGACGGAATGCGATGACGATTCCGCGAGCGCGGAATTCCTGATCGATGCGTCGGTTTATTTCGTCGATCACCGGGTTGCGGTCGCCCAGGTCGCGCACATGCAGGCGCAGTTCATGGTCCAGGCGGCTCTCGCCGAAGTTGAGAAAGAACACTTGCGGTTCAGGCTCCTTGAGCACGCGGGGGTTCTCCCGCGCAGCCTGGAACAACAGGCTACGCACCTCTTCAAGGTCGGACCCGAACTGCACGCCGATGCGAATGGTGACCCGGGTGATGGTGTCGTTGAGCGACCAGTTGACCAGTTGGTCGGTCACGAAGGTCTTGTTCGGGACGATGATTTCCTTGTTGTCGAAATCGGTGATGGTGGTCGCCCGGATGCGGATGCGACTGACTGTCCCGGACAGATTGCCGATGGTTACCACGTCGCCGATGCGTACCGGTTTCTCGAACAGAATGATCAGGCCGGAGACGAAATTGGCGAAGATCTCCTGCAGGCCGAAGCCCAAGCCCACCGACAGCGCAGCGACCAGCCACTGCAGCTTGTCCCAGCTCACGCCGAGCGTTGATAACGTCGTGACGATACCGATGCCGACCAGGGTATACGAAAGCAAGGTGCCGGTCGCATAGGCGCTACCCTGCGCCAGGCGCATTCGGGACAGCACGAGAACCTCGAGAAGCCCCGGCAGATTTCGCGCCAGCGCGAACGTTATAACCACCGTGGCCAGCGCACCGAGCAAGTTGTTGAGGGTGATGGCGGAGGTGCTGGCGGTCTCACCGCTGCCGCTGGTGAATTCATACAGGGTCACGTTATCGAGATACGACACCACGCTGATAAGGTCGGCCCAGACCCAGTACAGCACCACGAAGAACAGGCCGAACATGGCCAGCCTGGTCAAGCGCAGGGATTGCTGATTGACCTGCTCGATGGCCAGGCCAGGCTCGGCCGCGTCTTCGTTCGAAGGGGTCGTTTCGTCGGGATTAGCCTCTCGCCTGGTGATCGCTCGCTTGTATGCCAGGCGCCGCGCAGCCACCGTCAAACCTCGAATCAGAGCGGCTTCGATGACGACCCAGGCCAGCAGCAGATACAGGGTGTCGATCAGCCGGCCGGTCAGCTTCAGCGCCGTGTAGTAGTAACCAAGTCCCACCACCACGATCAGCGCCAGCGGAAGCATGCTGAACAACAGGCCGATGCCGCGTCGCACCGGTGATGCGTTCTGGCTCGATGGGCCTTTCAGCAACAGGCGCGTCAGACGCCAGCTCATCAGCGCGTAACAGGTGAGTACGACGACAATACCGATCACGTCGTCGACCAGGCTGCCCGGCTGAAGCTCGGCAATCGCGACCACCGCCACCAGGGCCATGACTACCAGCCCCAGCCGGCGAATCTCATTGCGCAGGAAGGCTACCTGCGGACGAAACCAGCCGAAATGCGCTTCGGCAACACGGTTGGGCGAGAGCATGCGGTAGGCGCTGTAGAACACCAGCCAGGCCTGCGCCATCTGGTAGAAGGCGGCGCCAAGACTGATGTTCTGGCCGCGTCCGTCCATCTGCAGGAGGTAACCACAAAGCGCCAGAAACAGCGCGCCGGGGAGCGCCAGTAGTAGGTTCAGCAGCAGTGCCAGCGGCGTATGTATTTGACTGTCGTGACGGAAATGGCCGATGTCGCCGCTGAGCGAATCGAGCTTGGCGTTGATGGCGTTGCGGCGCCATAGCAAAAAGCCGATCACCAGCAGCAGCGGTACGAAGAACAGCGGCCGTTCCAGCAATCCGGCGCCGAGCGCCTCAAACACGGAGCCCCAGGGCATCGCCCGTATCTGGCGATCCAGTAGGGTCGGCACGCTCTTGAACCAGTCCAGATCGAGTGGCTTGTTGCTCGGGATCCAGAACATCTGCTCGTCCAGCGTTTCGCGAAGGGCCTGGGCCTTGGTCTGAAGCTGGCGCTGGTTCAACTGGAGGGTAATCGATTCGCTCAACAGCGCGTTGAGC
>DPSI01000114.1 GCA_003527165.1 Pseudomonas sp. | reverse complement strand
GCGACCCTGACCAACGACAGTATCGACGAACTCCAGTTGGCCCAGGGCAAAACCGCCATGGCCTTGATCAAGGCCAGCTTCGTGCTGCTGTCACCTGACCCCACCGTGAAGATCAGCGCGCGCAATCGCTTGAGCGGCACCATCAGCGGCATGACGCCCGGTGCGGTGAACTGCGAGGTGAGGTTGTTGTTGCCGGGCAATCGCACACTGGGCGCGGTCATCACCAACGAAAGTGCCGAGGCGCTCGAACTGGCCGTGGGTCAGCCCTGTACGGCGCTGATCAAGGCATCGCACGTCATCATCGCGGTCGATTGAGGAAAAGGACCATGGGTATCGCGCGTATATCGATCGTGACAATGCTCCTCGCATGCATGCCCCTGGTCGGTCAGGCCGCTGAGGTCCAGCTTGCGGTCGCCTCGAATTTCACCGCCCCGATGCGGGCCATCGCCGAGCGATTCGAGCGTGACACGGGACATCAGGTACTGCTGGCTTTCGGCTCGACCGGAAAGCTCTATGCGCAGATTCACAACGGGGCGCCATTCGACGCACTGCTGGCAGCCGACGACGAGGTACCGGCGCAGCTGGAAGCGGCAGGCCTGGGCGTGATCGGGACGCGCTTTACCTACGCCATCGGCACGTTGGTGCTCTGGTCGGCCAGGGAAGGCTTCGTCGACGACCAGGGTGCGGTTCTGGCGCAACGATCGTTTCGTCATCTGGCCATCGCCAATCCCAAGACCGCCCCTTACGGCGCTGCCGCCATGGCAACGCTGGCGAAGCTCGAACAGGTCGATTCGATTCGAGGGAAGCTGGTGCAGGGCGAGAATATCGCCCAGACGCATCAGTTCGTCGCCAGCGGCAACGCCGAGCTCGGTTTCGTCGCCCTGTCCCAGGTGCTGGACGGAGATGGCGAGATACACCAGGGATCGGCCTGGATCGTTCCGGCCCGCTATCATCCGCCGATTCGCCAGGACGCCTTGCTGCTGACCAAAGGCCGCGACAACCCGGCGGCACGGGCGCTGCTCGACTACCTGCGAAGCGCAGCGGCGACCGAGGTGATCGAGGCCTATGGCTATGGCACGCAATGATTGCCTTGGATGACGCCAGCCTCTCGGCAATCTGGCTGACGTTCAAACTCGCCAGCATCACCACCGTGCTGTTGCTGATGATCGGCACGCCAATCGCCTGGTGGCTGGCGCGGACCCGCTCGTGGCTGAAGGGCCCCATCGGCGCCGTGGTCGCGCTGCCGCTGGTACTCCCGCCGAGCGTGCTGGGCTTCTACCTGCTGGTGGCCATGGGACCCAACGGCCCTGTCGGCCAGCTGACGCAGGCCCTTGGGCTCGGGCTCCTGCCTTTCACCTTTGCAGGTCTGGTGGTGGGCTCGCTGTTCTATTCCATGCCGTTTGTGGTGCAACCGCTGCAGAACGCCTTCGAAGCCATTGGCGAACGCCCGCTGGAAGCTGCCGCCACCTTGCGGGCCGGCCCGTTGGACTGTTTTTTCAGCGTCGTATTGCCGCTCGCCAGGCCCGGATTCATCACCGCCAGCATTCTCGGCTTCGCCCACACCGTTGGGGAATTTGGCGTGGTGTTGATGATCGGCGGCAACATTCCAGAGCGAACCCGAGTGGTGTCGGTGCAGATCTATGATCATGTAGAAGCGATGGAATACGCTCAGGCGCACTGGCTGGCCGGGGGAATGCTGGTGTTCTCCTTTCTGGTATTGCTCATGCTCTACAGCAGCCGCCTCCGGCAAGGGTGGCGCGGATGAGCGCCGTCCCATCAGGCATCCGCGCGAACCTGCGCCTGGTGCATCCCGGCTTCACCCTGGATGCCGATCTGCAGCTGCCAGGGCGCGGCGTCACCGCGCTGTTCGGCCATTCGGGCTCGGGCAAGACCAGTTTCCTGCGCTGCGTCGCCGGCCTGGAGCGCGGCGCCACCGGCCGACTCGACGTCAATGGCGAGTGCTGGCAGGACTCTGCCCAGCGATCGTTCGTGCCGGCCCACCAGCGTGCCCTGGGCTATGTGTTTCAGGACGCCAACCTGTTCGCGCACCTCTGCGTCAGACGCAACCTCGAATTCGGCATGAAGCGGGTATCGGCCTGCCAGCGGCGAGTCGCCTGGGACCAGGCGGTAGACCTGCTCGGCATCGCTCACCTGCTGGAACGGATGCCGGATCGCTTGTCCGGAGGCGAGCGGCAGCGGGTCGCCATGGCCCGCGCGCTACTGACCAGCCCGCGCCTGTTATTGATGGACGAGCCACTGGCGGCCCTGGATCTCAAACGCAAGCAGGAGATCCAACCCTACCTCGCGCGGCTTCACGACGAGTTGGAAATTCCCGTCCTGTACGTCAGCCATTCGCCAGACGAAGTGGCGCGCCTCGCCGACCATGTGGTGCTGCTCGAAGAGGGTCGAGTGATCGCTCAAGGCGGGCTGCGCGAGACTCTCGCCCGCCTCGACCTGCCCACCGCGTTCAGCGAAGACGCGGGCGTGGTGATCGAGTCGCGTGTTGCGGAACACGATCCGCTCTATCACCTCACCCGTCTGGCCTTTCCCGGCGGCGACGTGCTGGTGGCGAAGCGAGACGAAGCCATCGGTGAACGGCTGCGTTTCCGAGTTCACGCCAGAGACGTCAGCCTGGCCCTGGAGCGCGCGGAGGGCACCAGCATCAGCAACCTGCTGAGATCGGAA
>DPSI01000363.1 GCA_003527165.1 Pseudomonas sp. | reverse complement strand
GAACTCCTCTCACCCGAAGGAGAGCCTGAATGAGCCTTACACGTCGTCAATTCGCCAAGGCTAATGCCGCAGCCATAGCAGCCAGCGTGGCCGGTCTGCCAATCGCCACCAGCGCCAGCAATCTGATCACTGACCCGGAGGCGACCGCGCTCAAGTGGCACAAAGCGCCTTGCCGTTTCTGCGGAACCGGTTGCGGTGTGATGGTCGCAACCGCCGGTGATCGTGTCGTGGCCACCCACGGCGATGTGAAGGCTGACGTAAACCGCGGCATCAACTGCGTCAAGGGCTATTTCCTGTCGAAGATCATGTACGGCACCGACCGCCTGACGCAGCCGCTATTGCGCATGAAAGACGGCCGGTACGACAAGCAGGGCGAATTCCAGCCGGTGAGTTGGGAGCAGGCCTTCGACATCATGGAAGAGAAGTACAAGGCGGCACTGAAAGAGAGCGGACCGAGCTCAGTCGGCATGTTCGGCTCCGGCCAGTGGACCGTATGGGAAGGCTATGCGGCCAACAAACTGATGAAGGCCGGGTTCCGCTCCAACAACCTCGACCCGAACGCCCGTCATTGCATGGCATCCGCTGCGGTTGGCTTCATGCGCACCTTCGGCATGGACGAACCAATGGGCTGCTACGACGACATCGAAGCCGCTGACGCGTTCGTGCTCTGGGGCTCCAACATGGCCGAGATGCACCCAGTGCTCTGGACCCGGGTTACCGATCGTCGCCTGAGCGCACCGCACGTCAAGGTCGCGGTCATGTCCACCTTCGAGCATCGCAGCTTCGATCTCGCCGACATCCCGATGGTGTTCAACCCGCAGACCGATCTGGTAATC
The DNA here is from genome assembly GCA_003527165.1 of Pseudomonas sp. Lineage (GTDB taxonomy): Bacteria > Pseudomonadota > Gammaproteobacteria > Pseudomonadales > Pseudomonadaceae > Stutzerimonas. Next base: position 5,235 of record DPSI01000363.1, on the reverse strand, counting down.
CTCAACTACATCGCCAACCACATCATCCAGAGCCTTGCGGTCAATCAGGACTTCATCAAGAACCACACCAAATTTGCCAAAGGTGCGACCAACATCGGCTACGGCCTGCGCCCCACCGATCCACGCGAACTGAAAGCTGAGAATGCCGCGGTTGCAGCCAGCTGGACCGACATCAGCTTCGAGGACTACGCCGAGTTCCTCAAACCTTACACTCTTGAGCACGCCGCCCACGAGTCGGGCGTGCCCGCCGAACGCCTGAAGGCGCTGGCCGAGCTGTATGCCGATCCCAAAACCAAGGTCATGTCGTTCTGGACCATGGGCTTCAACCAGCACACCCGAGGTGTCTGGGCGAACAACATGATCTACAACATTCACCTCCTGACCGGAAAAATCAGCGAGCCGGGCAATAGTCCCTTCTCGCTCACAGGCCAACCCTCGGCATGCGGCACCGCACGTGAAGTCGGCACCTTCTCCCACCGCCTGCCAGCGGACATGGTGGTTACCAACCCCAAGCACCGCGCCGTGACTGAGAAAATCTGGAAACTGCCTGAAGGCACCATTCAGGAAAAACCCGGCTTCCATGCCGTGCAACAGAGCCGCGAACTCAAGGACGGCGGGCTCAAGGTCTACTGGACCCAGGCCACCAACAACATGCAGGCCGGGCCGAACATCATGCAGGAAGTGCTGCCTGGCTGGCGAAACCCGGAAACCTTCGTGATCGTTTCCGACGTCTACCCAACCGTATCTGCGCAGGCTGCCGACCTGATTCTTCCCGCCGCCATGTGGGTGGAAAAGGAAGGCGCCTACGGCAACGCAGAGCGCCGCACCCATTTCTGGCACCAGTTGGTCAACGCGCCGGGCGAGGCACGCTCGGACCTGTGGCAATTGATGGAATTCTCCAAGCGCTTCACCACCGATGACGTTTGGCCGGCCGATTTGCTCGCCAAGGCGCCGGCGCTCAAAGGCAAAACACTCTTCGAGGTGCTGTTCAGAAACGGTCAGGTCGATCGCTTCCCGACGTCCGAGATCGAAGAGGGCTACAGGAATTACGAGGCTGAGGCGTTCGGCTTCTATGTGCAGAAGGGTCTGTTCGAGGAATACGCCCAGTTTGGTCGAGGCCATGGCCATGATCTGGCGGACTTCGATCGGTATCACCAGGAGCGCGGTCTGCGCTGGCCCGTGGTAGACGGCAAAGAGACCCGCTGGCGCTACCGTGAAGGCTACGACACCTATGTCGAGAAAGGCACCGGGGTGCAGTTCTACGGCTACCCGGACAACAAGGCGATCATTTTCGCCCTGCCCTATGAAGTCCCGGCCGAGGTTCCAGACCAAGATTACCCGTTCTGGCTCAGTACCGGTCGCGTCCTGGAGCATTGGCACACCGGCAGCATGACTCAGCGTGTCGACGAGCTGCACCAGGCGGTTCCCGACGCACTGGTGTACATGCATCCGGACGACGCACGTGACCTCAAGGCGCGCCGCGGTAGCGTGGTCAAGGTCATCAGCCGTCGCGGTGAAATGCAGGCACGCGTCGAAACCCGTGGGCGCAACAAGCCGCCGAAGGGACTGATCTTCGTGCCCTTCTTCGATGCCAACAAGCTGATCAACAAGGTCACCCTCGACGCCACCGACCCGATCTCCAAGCAAACCGACTATAAGAAATGCGCTGTCAAGATCGAAGTAGTCAGCATCGCCTGAGGAGAGCCGCCATGAAATTTCGTTTACTGCCTTTGACGCTCCTCGCGGTGTTTGGCCTGGCCGTCGCCGCCGGGCCGGACTACCCACTGGACGCTCCCGCCCCGGACGGACGCCGTCCAGGCGGCACCATCACTCAGGAATTTACTCCGCCGCCGCTTCAGGACGAGGAAAACAAGGATCTCAGACGCGAGCGCAACTATCCCGAGCAGCCACCAACCATCCCGCACACGATTCGTGGCTACCAAGTCGACAAGAACAGCAACAGGTGCCTCGCATGCCACAGTCGCGCCAACAGCGCGCGCACCCAGGCGCCGATGATCAGCATCACGCATTTCACCGATCGCGAGAGCCAGACTTTGGGCACCGTCGCCCCTCGCCGCTACTTCTGCACCCAGTGCCATGTGGTGCAGCACGACGTGAAACCGCTGGTGCAGAACGATTTCGAGAACATCGACGAGCTGCTGTACCACGAAAACAAACAGAACGAACAGTGAGGACGCCTGGATGAAGTCGATACTGTCGTTTCTCAAGCGATACTGGACGGTCCTGCGTCGCCCGAGCGTCCACTACAGCCTGGGCGTGCTGACACTCGGCGGGTTCATCGCCGGGATCATCTTCTGGGGCGGATTCAACACCGCACTGGAGGCGACCAACACCGAAACCTTCTGCATCTCCTGTCACGAGATGGAGGACAACGTGTACATGGAGATCAAGGACACTATTCACTACACCAACCGCTCCGGAGTGCGCGCAACCTGCCCCGATTGCCACGTCCCGCACGAGTGGACGGACAAGATCGCGCGCAAGATGCAGGCATCCAAGGAGGTTTGGGGCAAGATTTTTGGCACCATCAACACGCGCGAGAAATTCCTCGGCATGCGCCGCGAGATGGCCGAGCGTGAATGGCGTCGCCTGAAGGCCAACGACTCGCTGGAGTGCCGTAACTGCCACAACTTCGAGTTCATGGACTTCACCCGCCAGAGCAAGCGCGCCTCTCAGTTCCACTCCACCGCCCTGGCGAACGGCGAAGCCACCTGTATCGATTGCCACAAGGGGATCGCCCACCGGTTGCCGGACATGCACGGCGTGCCGGGCTGGTAAGTAAGGGCAGCGATGTCTATGTGGTGTAGGGCCGAACTTGTTCGGCCTTGAGAACCGCTGCCGGACGAATTCGGCCCTACTGGCCTGCGGGCATATCCCGAACTTGTCGACCGTCAACACTACGGATAGGCGCTATTCTTCGCTTATTCAAGGTTGCCACAACAAGGAGTTCTCCCATGCGCTATTGCCTGCTCGGCACACTGATGGCCGTCAGCGCCTTCGCTCAAGCCGAAATCCAGACCCAGGAAATTCCCTATACCGCGGCGGACGGGACCGAGATGGTCGGCTATTACGCCTATGACGATGCCATTGAAGGCAAACGTCCCGGTATCGTGGTGGTTCATGAGTGGTGGGGCCTCAACGACTACGCCAAGAGCCGCGCCCGCGATCTCGCCGAGCTTGGCTATAGCGCGCTGGCAATCGATATGTATGGCGAGGGCAAGAACACCGAACACCCCAAAGATGCCATGAGCTTCATGCAGGCCGCCCTGGCCGACGCCGATGCCGCCAAAGGCCGCTTCAATGCCGGCCTGGACCTGCTCAAGCAGCAACAGCAAACCGACGCCGGCAAACTCGCAGCGGTCGGCTACTGCTTCGGCGGCAAGGTGGTATTGGACATGGCGCGCCAGGGCGTGCCGCTCGAGGGTGTCGTCAGCTTCCACGGCGCCCTTGCAACCCAAACCCGTGCCGCTCCGGGCAGCGTCAAGGCGCGCATATTGGTCGAGCACGGCAGCGAAGACAGCATGGTCAGTGCCGAGGACGCGGCCGCGTTGAGCTCGGAAATGATCAAGGCAGGTGCCGACTACCAGTTCGTCAGCCTGCCCGGCGCCAAGCACGGCTTCACCAATCCCGGCGCCGACAAGTTCCAAGAAAAAGGCGTCGATGTGGCGTACAACAAAGCCGCCGACGAGCGCTCTTGGAAGGATATGCAGCGCTTCCTCGACGAAACTTTTGCTGATTCGCGCCCGTAGCCTTTCATCAATCTGGAGCGGACTACGCCTTGATCCACGATTTGCGTGAGGCAGTGATTCGCGGCGTCAGCGACAACAGACAACCACAATTACCGCTCGGTCCGCCCCCTCTCCCCTCCGGAGGAGAGGGCTCGGGTGAGGGGCGGCCAGCGCCGAGAATGACAGTAGCCTCCAACGTCACCTATAGGCCTCAATAGCTAAAACGCTTTGCCTTGTCCCAGCGCAGCCTCTGCCCAGCTGCCGTGCTAGCATTGCGTCCCACCGCAACTCCCCCTCATTCAATCGATCGCGAGTCATGGCCGAACACGATTTCCGTTACAACCTGCTCAATCCCGGACACACACTGACCGAATGCCGCGCCCTGGCACCGGGCCGCTACCAGGTCACCGGCAATGGCGGTAATGTCCGCTCCGGCGATGTCCTGATCGTGACCCTCAAAGGCAGTCGTGAGCTGTCCCAGCGTCTGATCGTCGACAAGGTGCGCCATTTGATCAACCCTCCGGGACAATGGATGGCCGTGGCGAACGGACCGGTGTTTCGTGAGCTGTCCATCCTCAACTGGCAGGTCAACTGCGACGGCTGCGGTAAACAGCTCGATTTCGAGTTCGCCGTGGACGCCGCCAAGGGCGAAGCCGCCCGCGCCCCGGCCGCGGAAGCGCGTATCGCCGAGCTGGGCTGGAAGAACGAAGCCGGCCGGCACCAGTGCCCGGCATGCCAAGGGGCCAATCGATGAAAAAGATCGCACTGGCCAGCCTTGCCGTGTTGTCTGTCAGTGGGTGTTCGGTCGAACCGCTCGCCCTTCAGCACGACGTCACCTACATCGCCGAATGGATCGGCGACGAACCCGTGGTAGGCCGCAACCCGGTCTCGCTGACTTTCAGCGAAGACCGTGCGTACGGCAACGCCGGTTGCAACCACTGGTTCGCCAACTACCAGCTCGACGACCAGAAAATCCGCTTCAGCGAAGTGGGGAGCACACGCAAGATCTGCGCTGAGCACATCATGAAGCAGGAGCGGCAATTCCTGGACCTGCTCTCGCGGGTCGAGCGATGGGATGTCTCCAAGATCGATCAGCTGCGCTTCTGGCCCGCTGAAGGCGCCCCGCTCCGCGTCTGGCCTGAACAAAACTAAGCTGCGCCAAAGCTGAGCATCTCCGTCGAGAAACGCACTTCCAGCAGGCGAAAAGCCCTGCGGCAACGGGCGCCCAGCGCGCCCGACCCGCTCGGAGCATCAGTCGCACCGCGCTTAACCATCCCTGCCTCTCACCCAACGATTACGCTGGAACCCGCGTAGCTATTGGCGCTTCCAGGCAGCTGCCCGAAACACTCGGGCAGATTTCGCCACCAACCAATCCCAACAGCAGCTACCTACCTTGAAACTGGCACGACCAATGCAACAGACCTGATAACCAGTTTCGGGGACCCGGGTACAGGCAGGCCAGGGATTCCCCTCTTTTACACCCAAA
>DPSI01000295.1 GCA_003527165.1 Pseudomonas sp. | reverse complement strand
CGGCAAAGGGCATGAGGACTATCAGGAGATCCAGGGTAAGCGCCTGCCATTCTCCGATATCGACGAAGCCTCGATCGCCCTGGCTGCTTGGAGGGGTCCCAATGCTTGAAGCCATGCGCCTGAGTGACCTGGTCGAACCGTTGTCCGCCGAGCTGATCAATGCCGACGCGGTCTTCAGCTCGGTCAGCACCGACAGTCGAGCCATCGAGCCGGGGCAATTGTTCGTGGCGCTGACCGGACCTCGTTTCGACGGTCATGCCTACTTGGCCGAGGTCGCCGCTAAAGGTGCCGTGGCAGCGCTGGTCGAGCGGCATGTAGATACTGTTTCGTTGCCCCAGTTGGTGGTCGCCGATAGCCGCATCGCCCTAGGGCGGTTGGGTGCGCTGAACCGCGCCGCCTTTGCCGGGCCGGTTGCGGCAATTACCGGTTCCAGTGGCAAGACCAGCGTTAAAGAATTGCTCGCCAGCATCTTGCGCGTTGCCTATGGCGCCGATGCGGTACTGGCCACTCGGGGCAACCTCAACAACGATCTTGGCGCTCCGCTGACCCTGCTGGAGCTGGCTCCTCAGCATAAGGCTGCAGTGATCGAACTGGGCGCTTCGCGTGTTGGCGAAATCGCCTATACCGCAAGCCTGACGCAGCCGGATGTCAGTTTGATTACCAACGCCGGCACCGCCCACGTTGGCGAATTTGGCGGCCCGGAGAAAATCGTCGAGGCCAAGGGCGAGATACTCGATGGGCTCGTCGCTGATGGTATCGCCGTGCTCAATCGCGACGACCGAGCCTACCCGGCCTGGGAGCGGCGGGCGGCTGGCAAGTCTGTCGTGAGCTTCGCGATACAAAGCCCGCTGGCGGAGTTCCACCCCGCTTCGATTGCCTACGATTTGCGCGGTTGCCCGAACTTCGTCCTGACCGGACCGTCCGGTTCCGTGCGCATCCAACTCAATCTGCTCGGCCGCCACAGCGTGGCCAACGCGCTCGCCGCCGCGGCAGCCGCCCACGCGCTGGGTGTCGCGCGCGAACACATCGTCATCGGCCTCGAGAGCCTGCAGCCGGTCAAGGGCCGAGGCGTAGCGCAGATGCTCAGCAATGGGGTGCGTCTCATCGACGATAGCTACAACGCCAATCCGGCCTCTATCTGTGCGGCCATTGACGTATTGGCCAGTTTTGCCGGGCGCACTGTACTGGCGCTGGGCGACATGGGCGAGCTTGGTGAGTGGGCCGAACAGGGCCACCGCGAGGTTGGCGATTACGCCGTCGGCAAAGTGGACGCGTTGTTTGCGGTGGGACCGCTGATGAAGCATGCCGTCGCGGCCTTCGGTGCTGGCGGTCGTCATTTCGCGGACCAGCAGAGCCTGATCGACGCGCTGCGGCTGGAGCAGGGCAACGCCACCACCATTTTGATCAAGGGATCACGGAGCGCTGCGATGGAAAAGGTCGTCGCAGCGCTGTCTGCGTCCGGTATGGAGAAACATTGATGCTGCTGCTACTCGCCGAGTATCTGCAACGATTCCACACGGGCTTCGCGGTCTTCCAGTACCTGTCCCTGCGTGGAATTCTCGGCGTGCTCACCGCGCTGGCGCTCTCGCTGTGGATGGGACCCTGGTTGATCCGCACGTTGCAGCTGCGTCAGATCGGCCAGTCCGTCCGGACTGATGGACCGCAGACGCACCTGTCGAAATCCGGTACCCCGACCATGGGTGGCGCACTGATTCTCAGCGCGATAGCCATCAGCACGTTGCTCTGGGCCGACCTGTCCAACCGCTATGTCTGGGTGGTGCTGGCCGTCACGCTGCTGTTCGGGGCGATTGGCTGGGTCGATGACTATCGCAAGGTGATCGAGAAGAACTCCCGCGGCCTGCCGAGCCGTTGGAAATATTTCTGGCAATCGGTCTTTGGCCTCGGTGCGGCGATCTTCCTTTATATGACCGCGCAGACCCCAGTCGAGACCACGCTGATCCTGCCATTGCTGAAGAACATCGAGATCCCGCTGGGGATCGGTTTCGTGGTGCTGACCTACTTCGTCATCGTTGGCTCGAGCAATGCAGTCAACCTCACCGATGGTCTCGATGGCCTGGCCATCATGCCAACGGTGATGGTCGGCGGCGCCCTGGGCATCTTCTGCTATCTGTCCGGCAACGTGAATTTCGCCGACTACCTGTTGATCCCCTATATCCCCGGTGCGGGCGAGCTGATCGTCTTCTGCGGGGCGCTGATCGGTGCGGGGCTCGGTTTTCTCTGGTTCAACACCTACCCGGCGCAGGTATTCATGGGGGACGTCGGCGCCTTGGCGCTCGGCGCTGCCTTGGGAACCATTGCCGTCATTGTTCGCCAGGAGGTCGTGTTGTTCATCATGGGCGGCGTGTTCGTGATGGAAACCCTGTCGGTGATGATCCAGGTGGCATCGTTCAAGTTGACCGGCAAGCGGGTCTTCCGCATGGCGCCGATTCATCATCATTTCGAACTCAAAGGCTGGCCCGAACCCCGAGTGATCGTGCGCTTCTGGATCATCACGGTGATTCTGGTGCTGGTTGGTCTCGCTACGTTGAAATTGAGGTAATAAAGAGTGCTCATCGCGTCCGATCAGTTCCGCATCGTCGTCGGTCTCGGCAAGAGCGGTATGTCCTTGGTCCGCCACCTGGCGAGCCGCGGGGTGCCGTTTGCCGTTGCCGATACGCGTGCGAACCCGCCGGAACTTGCCACTCTGCAGGCGCAGTACCCGAACGTCGAAGTCCGTTGCGGTGAGCTCGATCCAGAGTTTCTTTGCCGGGCCAGCGAACTGCTGGTCAGCCCCGGCCTGCCGATCAGCACGCCGGCACTGCAGGTGGCCGCTGCGAGCGGAGTGAAGCTGTCCGGTGATATCGAGCTGTTCGCCCGCGAAGCCAAGGCGCCGATCGTTGCGATCACCGGTTCGAATGCAAAAAGCACGGTGACCAGCCTGGTTGGCGAAATGGCCGCCGCGGCCGGTCGCAAGGTGGCTGTGGGTGGGAATCTGGGCACGCCAGCGTTGGATCTACTCGCTGACGATATCGAGCTCTACGTCCTCGAACTGTCGAGCTTCCAGTTGGAAACGACCGACCGGTTGAATGCCGAAGTCGCGACCTGCTTGAACGTCAGCGAAGATCATATGGACCGCTACGACGGGCTGCCGGCCTATCACCAGGCCAAGCACCGGATCTTCCGTGGCGCGCGGCAGGTGGTGATCAACCGCGACGACCGGCTCAGTCGTCCACTGATTGCCGATGACGTCCCGGCATGGTCCTTCGGCCTCGGCAAACCTGACTTCAAGGGGTTCGGGTTGTTCGAGGAGAACGGCGAAAAATACCTCGCCTTCCAGTTCGATGCGTTGATGCCGGCCAACCAGCTAAAGATGCGCGGCGCCCATAATCAGTCCAACGCCTTAGCCGCCTTGGCTATTGGGCATGCCGTGGGGCTGCCGTTCGAGCCGATGCTCGCCACCCTGCGCAGTTTTACCGGGCTCGCTCACCGCTGCCAGTGGGTTGGCGAGCGCAAGGGCGTGAGCTATTACGACGACTCCAAGGCGACCAACGTCGGCGCCGCGCTGGCTGCGATCGACGGCCTGGGTAGCGACATCGACGGCGAGTTGGTGCTGATTGCCGGGGGTGACGGCAAAGGGGCTGATTTTTCGGCCCTGCACAGCCCTGTCGCGCATCATTGCCGGGAAGTCATTCTCCTGGGGCGCGATGCCGAGCAGCTCGCTGTAGCACTTGAGGGAGCAGCTCCGATTCATCGTGTCCAGACCCTTCATCAAGCCGTGCAGCTGGCCTCCACACGGGCGCAGCATGGCGATGCGGTGCTGCTGTCTCCGGCCTGTGCCAGCTTCGACATGTTCGAGAATTTCGAAGATCGCGGACGCCAGTTCGCCGCTGCGGTGGGAGCGCTCAGCTGATGCTGACCTTTCTGCGCAGTGCGCCATCACCGCTATTCGGTCGCCGCCGTGGGCTGGACCTTGACTTTCCGATGCTCGCCGGCTGCCTGGCGCTGTTGGGCTTGGGTCTGGTCATGATCAGCTCGGCGTCTTCCGAAGTCGCTGCGGTGAATACCGGCAACTCGCTTTATTACATGGTTCGCCACCTGGTGTACGTACTGCTTGGTCTCGGCGCTGCCGCTGCTGTGCTGCTGGTGCCGCTCTCAGCCTGGCAGCGGCTGGACTGGATGTTGTTGCTGGGAGCCTTTGCCCTGCTGATCCTGGTGCTGATTCCGGGCATCGGTCGCGAAGTTAACGGCTCCATGCGCTGGATCGGCTTCGGCGCCTTCAACGTGCAGCCGTCCGAGCTGGCCAAGCTCTTCGTCGTAGTCTATCTCGCCGGCTATTTGGTGCGCCGCCAGCATGAGGTGCGTGAAAGCCTGTGGGGCTTTCTCAAGCCGTTTCTCGTATTGCTGCCGATGGCGATGCTGCTCCTGCTCGAACCTGACTTCGGTGCGACGGTGGTCATGATGGGGGCGGCGGTGGCGATGCTGTTTCTTGGTGGTGTCGGCCTGATCCGGTTCAGCCTGTTGGTCCTGCTGGCCGTTGGCGCGGTGTTCATCTTGGTGCAGACCCAGGAATATCGCCTGCAGCGGTTGATCACCTTTACCGACCCCTGGGCCGACCAGTACGGCGCCGGCTACCAGTTGACCCAGGCGCTAATCGCGTTTGGCCGTGGTGAATGGCTGGGTGTCGGCCTCGGCAATAGCGTTCAGAAACAATTCTACTTGCCTGAAGCACATACCGATTTCGTGTTTTCGGTCCTGGCCGAAGAGCTGGGCATGGCGGGCGCATTGTTGACCATTCTGCTGTTTGCCTTCGTCGGCGTGCGCGCCTTGTACATCGGGCTGGCGGCCGAACGAGCGCGTCAGTTCTTTGCCGCCTACATCGCCTGGGGCGTCGCGTTCCTCTGGCTCGGACAGTTTCTGATCAACGTCGGGGTGAATATCGGTTTGTTGCCCACCAAAGGCTTGACTCTGCCGTTCCTCAGCTATGGCGGCAGCTCGCTGGTGGTGACCTGCGCCAGCATGGCGTTGCTGCTGCGCATCGAGTGGGAAAGCCGCACTGTGTTGGGCAGCGAAGATGCCGAATTCAGCGAAGCCGATTTCGCCGAAGAGCCTGCGCCCAGGAACAAGGGGGTCGCACATGGCCGCTAATGTGCTGATCATGGCCGGCGGAACCGGCGGACATGTGTTCCCGGCGCTGGCGTGCGCCCATGAGTTCCAGAGCCGCGGCTACAGCGTGCACTGGCTGGGTACGCCGCGTGGTATCGAGAACGAAGTGGTACCGGCGGCCGGTCTGCCGTTGCACCTTATTCAGGTGAGTGGATTGCGCGGTAAAGGCGTGGCTTCCTTGCTCAAGGCGCCGTTCCAGTTGCTGCGCTCGCTTGGACAGGCTCGGCGCATCATGCGCGAGCTCCAGCCAGTCTGTGTGCTGGGGCTTGGCGGCTACGTCACGGGGCCCGGCGGCCTGGCAGCCAAGCTTGCCAGAGCGCCGTTGATCATCCATGAGCAAAACGCGGTTGCCGGAACTGCCAACCGTAGCCTGGTGCCTTTTGCCCAGCGGGTCTGCGAGGCTTTTCCGAATACGTTCAGCGACAGTGCCAAGCGGCGTACGACCGGCAATCCGGTGCGTCACGAGCTGTTTCTCGAAACACCTCGGCAGTCGCTGCTTGGCCGGAGGCCCCGGCTGCTGGTGCTGGGCGGAAGTCTGGGCGCCGAACCCTTGAATAAACTGCTGCCGGAGGCGCTCGGTCAGTTGGCTCAGGAGCTGCGCCCCGAAGTGTTCCATCAGGCTGGCAAGCAGCACGCCGACATCACGCGGGAGCGCTATGTCGCAGCGGGTGTCGAGGCTGAGGTTGCACCGTTTATCAAGGACATGGCTCGTGCCTACGCCTGGGCCGACCTGGTGATCTGCCGCGCCGGCGCACTGACGGTCTGCGAGCTGGCGGCGGCCGGGCTGCCTTCCTTCCTGGTGCCGCTGCCGCATGCGATCGATGATCACCAGACCCGTAATGCCGAATATCTGGCGAAGGAGGGTGCAGCCGTTCTTCTCCCCCAAGCAAAGACCGATGCTGCCGCGCTGGCCGCGCAGCTGACCGAGGTAATGATGCAGCCGGAAAAACTCAAGGCCATGGGAGCTACGGCACGCCGTCTGGCTCGGCCGGATGCCACCCGAACCGTCGTCGATATCTGCCTGGAGGTGGCGCATGGCTAAATCCCCCGCTGCGGTCAAGGCTGAAGTACGGCGCATGCGCCGCATCCGCCGGATTCATTTCGTCGGGGTTGGTGGCGTCGGCATGTGCGGCATCGCCGAAGTGCTGCTCAACCTTGGGTACGACGTCTCCGGT
>DPSI01000590.1 GCA_003527165.1 Pseudomonas sp. | reverse complement strand
TCGCCGGAGGCAACCAGTGCGGGCGTACAGGTACCTGCGCTAGTGCCAGGCAGCGTATAACCGGAGCGGTCCACGTTCTCGCGGCCCAACTCAACACCAAAGGAGAAGTTGTTCTGAAAGCCGGCGATGACGGTTTCACCGAACAGCTCGGTCTGGTTGATGGTGCTGCTGGTGTTGCTGACGCGCTGGTTGGCGCGACGGAACACTTGGTCGTTGAGGATGTTGCCCTGGCTGTCGTCGGGCTGGCTCCAGAGGTAGTCCTGCATCGAGCTGCCATGGCGCAGGGTATTCTTGACCGTCAGGTTAGCGGTCAGGTCATGCTCAACGGCAATGGTCGAGATATCGGCCCGGCCCTTGGAGAAGTCGCGCTCCTTCAAGCCATAGAAATTGCTGCTATCGCCGCCGTCGGTCGGCTCGTCCGGGTTGGCCGAGGTGCGTGTAGAAGTAGGCAAGCCTCCGTTCAGGCTGTAGGGAATACCGGAGTCCGGCAGGTCGTCGTTTTCCATGTGGTAATGATCAAGGAAAACGCGCGTGGGCGTACCCAGGCCAAAGGCGAGCGAAGCTGCCATGCCCCAACGGTCGTTATTTACCGCATCGCGGCCCGCCACGTTGTTGTCATGGCTCATCAGGTTCAACCGTCCAGCGGAGGTCTCGTTGAACTGGTAGTTGCCATCCAGGGTGTAGCGTTGGGTCTGATCCGAACCCCAGGTGAAGCCGCCGTCCAGCGAATTGCCGAGATGGGCCTTCTTGCTGACCAGGTTGATGCTGCCGCCGGCGGAATTACGACCACCCATGGCGGAGTCGGACCCCTTGACCACTTCCACCGCTTCGACAGCGAAAATTTCACGCGTCTGCGCGCCGGTGTCACGTACACCGTCGAGGTACATACTGCTTTGCGAGTCGAAGCCGCGGATGAACGGACGGTCACCGGTGGGGTTGCCACCCTCGCCCGCGCCCATGGTAATGCCTGGCACGGTGCGCAGTGCGTCCTGCAGGTTCAGCGAGTTGGTGTCCTTCAGTACTTGCTGAGGCACGACCGTGACGGAGCGTGGCGTGTCGCGAAGCGGCGCGGTGTACTTGGACGATTGCGCCTGCTCGACTTTATAGTCGCCTTCCACGGCATCGCCCGTCACCGTCGTGGTGCCCAGGCTGAGCGGCTCGGTCTGGTCGGCTTGCGCCAATTGCCCGGCGGACATGCCGGTAATGGCTACGCCTACGGCAGTGGCGAGTAGACGCGGAGTAGAAGCAGGGCGATCCGAAGACATGGGAGACATCATTATTCTCTGTTGGAAGGCTAAGGACGCGAAATCTAGAACAAACAATAATCGATATCAATTGATAGCAAGAAAAATCCTGAAATAATTTTTACAAACCTCGCCAGGCGGACTGGGGCTAATTACCATTTCCGCTTCAACCCCCGCCCAACATGGCAATCGACATGCTCCTGCACATCCCCGCTATCTTCAGTTCCGACGAAGTCAAACGTATACGCAGCGCGCTGGAGCAAGCCCCATGGGCTGACGGTAAAGTGACCGCGGGTTACCAATCGGCTAAGGCCAAGCACAACCTGCAGTTGCCGGAAGAGTCGCCGCTTGCCAGGGAAATCTCCGAGGCCATGCTGCAGCGTCTCTGGCAAAACCCAGAGTTCATGTCCGCTGCACTCCCGCACAAAGTGTTTCCTCCGCTGTTCAATTGCTACACCGAAGGCGGCTCGTTCGGTTATCACATCGACAACGCCATTCGCCAGGTGAAGAACAGCCCCGAGCGCGTCCGTACCGATGTCTCCTCGACCCTGTTCTTCAGCGATCCGGACGACTATGACGGCGGCGAACTGGTGATCCAGGACACCTACGGCACGCAGCGGATCAAGTTCGCTGCGGGTGACCTGGTGCTCTACCCAGCGACCAGCCTGCACAAGGTCGAGCCAGTCACCCGCGGGGCGCGCATCGCCTCGTTCTTCTGGATCCAGAGCCGGATCCGCGATGACGGCCAGCGCCCCCTGCTCTACGAGATGGACCAGGCGATCCGGCAGCTGGCCCGCGACCTGCCGGACCACCCGTCACTGGTCCAGCTGACCGGCACTTACCACAACCTGCTGCGTCGCTGGTCGGACGTCTGAATGAATTATCTACCTCGTCGTGAGGAAGTCTCCTCGGAGCAGCTGCCAGGCCTGCTGGCGGGCGAGCCACGAGAAGCCGCGCGGACCATTCTCGCCGCGGCGGAAACGGGCCTGCCGGATGCCCAGGTCATGCTCGGCCAGATTCTGCTGGAGGGTCGTGGCATCCAGCGCGACCCTGAACTGGCCGTCCGCTGGTTTCGCATTGCCCGGGCCCAAGGCAACCCGATGGCGCACAACATGTTCGGGCGCTGCCTGGAACATGGTTGGGGTTGCAGCCAAGATCCATCGGCGGCGGCGTACGAATACCGCAAAGCGGCCGAACAGGGCCTCGACTGGGGCATGTACAACCTCGCCAACCTGCTCGCCACGGGTCGAGGCGTAACGCAGGATCAGGCGCAAGCCTTGCGGCTGTACCGCCAGGCAGCGGAGCTGGGGCATGCGAAATCGATGAATCTGCTGGGCCGCTATCTCGAAGAAGGTCTGGTGGTACCGGCCGACCAGGCCACGGCGTGGGACTGGTATCGACGCTCCGCCGAGGCCGGCGATTTTCGTGGTCAGTTCAGCTATGCCGCCGTGCTGATCAGCCAGCAGCGCTGGGACGACGCCCGGCATTGGCTGATCCAGGCATTGTCACTCGGCCATCTGAAGTTCTTGCGCAAGGCGCGGGACCAGTTGCTGGCCGCGCGGATCGAGCCAATCGTCGATATCGCCATGGCCTATGTCGCCCGCTGCGCCGATATCGGCGATCAGGGTGACCGAATGATCGCCCACCAAATAGCTGCGACCCGGCCTGCCCCGCTCGAATCCCACGGATAGCGCAGCAGCCGGATAGCAGAAACGAAAACGCCGCGAAACTTTCGCGGCGTTTTTTTGCGTAACGGTGACGCTTAGATGTAGTAAGCCTTCAGCGGCGGGAAGCCGTTGAACTCCACCGCGCTGTAACTCGTGGTGTAAGCGCCAGTGGAGAGCCAGTACATGCGATCACCGATAGCGAGGTTCAGCGGCAGCCCGTACTTGTAGTTCTCGTACATGATGTCGGCGCTGTCGCAGGTCGGGCCAGCGATGACCACTTCTTCCATCTCGCCTTTCTTCTCGGTCCAGATCGGGAACTTGATGGCTTCACCCATGGTTTCGATCAAACCGGAGAACATGCCGACGTCGGTATAGACCCACCGTTCGACGGCGGTCCGCGACTTGCGCGCCACCAGTACCACTTCGCTGACCAGGATGCCCGCGTTGGCGATCAGTGAACGGCCTGGCTCGAGGATAATTTCCGGCAGGTCATCGCCGAAGTCTTCCTTGAGGAAGCGGATGATTTCCTCGGCATAGGTCTCCAGGCTGTTGGTGCGAGTGATGTAGTTGGCCGGGAAGCCGCCGCCCATGTTGATCATCTTCAGCTCGATGCCGTCCTCTTCTTTCAAGCGTTCGAAGATCACCTTGACCTTGGCGATCGCGGCATCCCAGACAGAGATGTCACGCTGCTGCGAGCCGACGTGGAAAGAAATGCCGTAAGGCTCGAGCTTCAACTGACGCGCGAGAATCAGCAGGTCCATCGCCATGTCGGTCTGGCAGCCAAACTTGCGCGAGAGCGGCCAATCGGCCGTCGTCGAGCCCTCGGTGAGGATGCGCACGTAGACTTTCGCGCCCGGTGCGGCCTTGGCGATATTGCGCAGGTCGGCTTCCGAGTCGGTGGCGAACATGCGTACGCCCTTGTCGTAAAAGTAGCGGATGTCCTTGGCTTTCTTGATGGTGTTGCCGTAGCTGATGCGCTCAGGGCCGACGCCGCGGGACATGACCTTGTCCAGCTCGTAGATCGAGGCGATGTCGAAGTTCGAACCTTTGTCGCGCAGCAGATCGATGATTTCAACCGCAGGGTTGGCTTTGACCGCGTAGTAGACCTTGGCAAATTCGAAACCGGCGCGCAGGTCGTCGTAGGCGGTGCTGATGGTTTCGGTATCGATGACCACGAACGGCGTTTCGTGCTGGTCAGCGAAGGTCTTCATCTTCTGAAAGGTGGATCGGGAATAGTAATCTTCGATCTTGATCGACATGCATGGCTCCAAATCGGGAAACGTAAAGTCGGATTAGGGGTGAGCAAGAACGCCTGATCAGTTTCCCCACTTTGGTTCGCCTACTTCCCAAGGCAGTGTCGCCGAGTATCACAGCCAAGCCAAATGACAACTACTGCGCTCGATCAGGCTGCGTTAGAACCCGCCTCGAAATGCTCATTTACAAAAGTAAACTCCGCTTTCTCGCCGGCTTCTGCCTTGCCTGATCGTCGCTCGCTACGTTGTCAATTGCCTTGGTAAAAACTGATCTCTCGTCGTCAGTACTTGAGCCGGATGGATCGTTGCCAGCATGGACGTTCGGGCGCGAACTTTAGAACCACAGCTGTTTCAGATCAACGAAAAATCCGCACTCCCTCCATTTTTTGCCGTCAGCGAACCTACCTATTCAAACCGACAGGTGCGGTGCGGCGATGTTCCATCCGTCTCGCCCCGCTGCGGATTGACGGTGTATGGCGGGCCTGCCAATCAGCACCTTGATGGGCCACGCCTGGGAATGACCTTTGCGCTATAATCGCCGGCTTTTTCCGACACGCTTTCAATACCGGGACCGCCATGACCACTCAGGCCGCCGAAGTCGCGAAGCGCCGCACCTTCGCCATCATTTCCCACCCCGACGCGGGCAAGACCACCATCACCGAGAAACTGCTCCTGATGGGCAAGGCCATCGCTGTCGCGGGGACGGTGAAGTCGCGTAAATCCGACCGCCACGCGACCTCCGACTGGATGGAAATGGAAAAGCAGCG
>DPSI01000592.1:11829-12057 GCA_003527165.1 Pseudomonas sp. | reverse complement strand
GCTTCAAGCTTCAAGCTGCAAATAGAAGCGCAATGGTACGGTGCTCACTTGCCCTCCTTGAGGCTTGCCGCTTGACGCTTGAGACTGCTTCATGAAAACCCCGCTCTGGTTCCCGCAAAGTTTCTTCGCCCGCACCCTGTGGATGGTGCTGATCGTCGTGCTGTTCTCCAAGGTACTGATGCTGGTATACCTGATGATGAACGAGGATGTCATGGTCGATCGCCAGTA
>DPSI01000592.1:0-11623 GCA_003527165.1 Pseudomonas sp. | reverse complement strand
CTGACCCTGCGCGCCTACTGGGCCGCCGACGAGCAGAACCGCGAACGTATTGCCGAGGCCGCTGGACTGCAGCGGGTCACCGCCGACGAGGTGCCGCCCAGCGAATACCACTGGCCCTACACGGAAATCTTTCAGCGGCAGATGCAGACCGAACTCGGTGGCGAAACCGAGGTGCGGGTGCGTATCCAGCCGCAGACGGCGATCTGGGTGCGGGCGCCGGATCTGGGGCCGGACTGGCTGCAGGTGCCGCTCTACGCTTATCCGCTGCGTGGGCAACGGATCTGGAGCGTGCTTGGCTGGTTCCTCGGCATCGGCCTGCTGTCCACCGCAGCGGCGTGGATCTTCGTCAGCCAGCTCAACCTGCCGCTCAAACGTCTGGTCTACGCGGCCCGACAGATCGGCAAGGGCCGCAGCGTGCGGTTGCCCATCAGTGACACGCCGAGCGAGATGACTGAGGTCTATCGCGCGTTCAACCAGATGGCCGAAGACGTCGAGCAGGCGGGGCGCGAGCGTGAACTGATGCTGGCCGGGGTCTCCCATGATCTGCGTACGCCGCTGACTCGCCTGCGCCTGTCGCTGGAGCTGATGACCAGCGATTCCGAACTCACCGAAGACATGGTGCGTGATATCGAGGACATGAACGCAATCCTCGACCAGTTCCTCGCCTTCGTTCGCGATGGCAGCGATGAGCCGGTGGAAAACGTGGATCTCGGCGAGCTGGTCCGCGAAGTCGTAGCGCCTTACAACCAGTACGGGGAATGCGTGCGCCTGTGCGTCGAGCCGATGCCACCGCTGGCACTGCGTCGGGTATCGATCAAACGCCTGCTGGTCAACCTCATCGAGAATGCCCTGCGTTACGGTGGCCATGGTGTCGAAGTCGCCGCCCACGTTTCCGGCGATAGCAGCGCGCCCTATGTCGTGCTCAGCGTGCTCGACCGTGGAGTGGGTATCGATCCGGGCGAACTGGGGGAGATTTTCAATCCGTTCATCCGTGGCGATCGTGCCCGCGGCGGACAGGGCGCCGGGCTGGGACTGGCCATCGTTAAACGTATCGCCTCGCAGCACGGGGGGGTGATTGAGCTGCGCAATCGCGAAGGCGGCGGGCTGGAGGCACGAGTGAGCCTACCGCTGGGTCTTCTGCTGCCGCGCGATGCGATAAGTCTTAAGAGCAGCGGGAAGCCATAAGCTGGAAGCTTGAAGCGCGGTTGTTGGCTCGCTGGCACTAATTTGTATAAAGCTGCGACTCTTAGCTTCCCGCTTGGCTCAGCCCTTCCCCTTCGTCCTCGTCAGATGGGGGCCGGCGTTCTTTTCCAGGTACTGGATGATCAACCCGGCGACGTCCTTGCCGGTGGTTTCCTCGATCCCGGCCAGGCCCGGTGAGGAGTTCACCTCCATCACCAGCGGACCGTGGTTGGAGCGCAGGATATCGACGCCGGCGACGCTCAGGCCCATGACTTTGGCGGCGCGAATGGCGGTCATGCGCTCTTCGGGGGTGATCTTGATCAGGCTGGCGGTGCCGCCGCGGTGCAGATTGGAGCGGAACTCGCCGGGCTTGGCCTGACGCTTCATGGCGGCGATCACCTTGTCACCGACGACGAAGCAGCGGATGTCCGCGCCGCCGGCTTCCTTGATGTATTCCTGAACCATGATGTCCTGCTTCAGGCCCATGAAGGCTTCGATCACCGACTCGGCGGCCGTGGCGGTTTCGCACATGACCACGCCGATGCCCTGAGTGCCTTCGAGCACCTTGATCACCAGGGGCGCGCCGCCGACCATCTGGATCAGGTCAGCGATGTCGTCCGGCGAGTGGGCGAAACCGGTCACCGGCAGGCCGATGCCGCGCCGCGCCAGCAATTGCAGCGAGCGCAGCTTGTCCCGGGAGCGGGCGATGGCCACCGATTCGTTGAGCGGGAACACGCCCTGCATCTCGAACTGACGCAGTACCGCGCAGCCGTAGAAAGTGACGGAGGCACCGATCCGCGGGATCACTGCATCGAAGCCCTGCAGGGGGCGGCCGCGATAGTGGATCTGAGGCTTGTGGCTGGCGATGTTCATGTACGCGCGCAGCGTGTCGATGACGACGACCTCATGGCCACGTTGTTGGCCGGCCTCTACCAGGCGGCGGGTCGAATACAAACGTGGATTGCGCGACAGCACGGCGATTTTCATTGGGCACCGGGAGATGTAAGGGTCTGAGGTTTTTCCTGCACATAGGTGCGTGCAGGGTCGACCAGCCATTTACCGTCCATCAGGGCTTTTGACCCCAACAGCAGGCGATAACGCATGGTCTTGCGGCAGGTAAGGGTGAATTCGACGGGCCACAGATGATTGCCTAACGCCAATAGTGTGCGCACCACGTAGCGGGTCTGTGCCTGGCCATTGGAACTCTTGATCGTCTTGCGTGCTACTACCGGCGCTTCGCAGCGATGCCGGCGCTGCACCAGCGTGCCCAGGTGCGCGGTAAAACGGACCCAGCGCTCGCCATTGCGCTTGAATTCGCTGATATCGGTGGCATGTAAGGCCGAGGTGCTGGCCCCCGTGTCGATCTTTGCGCGCAGTCCGACCACGCCGAGCTCGGGCAGGGCGATCCATTCGCGCAAACCGATGACTGTCTGAAGGTCGGGATTATTCAAAAACACGTATCCAGTAGATTTCCGCGCATTCTAGACGGGGTACATGACAACCGCATCTACCTGTACGACCCTATGACAACACGACGGCTGATTGAGTTGAGCGATGAGCGAAAAAGACGACGGCAAGGTCCGCTTGGACAAATGGTTATGGGCCGCGCGCTTCTTCAAGACGCGCGCGCTGGCAAAGGCCGCCATCGAAGGTGGCAAGGTGCATTGCCGTGGCGAGCGCTGCAAGCCGAGCAAGGAACCGAAGCTCGGTGAGGAAGTGGTGATTCGCGCCGGGTTCGATGAGCGCACCGTGGTGATCCGGGCACTTTCGGCGGTGCGCAAAGGCGCGCCGGAAGCCCAACAGCTGTATGAGGAAACCGCCGAAAGCTTGGCCCGTCGGGAGCGCGCAGCGGCGATGCGCAAGGCCGGTGCCCTCGGCGTCGAGACCGATGGCAGGCCCAGCAAGAAGCAACGTCGCGCGTTGCAACGCTTTCGTTCGGACGCGGATTGAATGTCGCCGGTTGGACGGTCGCCACTTTCGACCTAGAATGCGGTCCTTCTTTATACTGGGGCGGTGGAGCTTGGCGAGCCTTGGTGGCGCGCCAGTCGTAACCCGCTCTCCCTCTGCTCTGGTCATGCCCATGCTCGATTCCGATTACACCCAGCGTTTCCTTTTCGATGACACCGATGTGCGTGGCGAGTGGGTCGGGCTCGAGCGTAGCTATGCCGAGGTGCTGGCCAAGCACAGCTATCCGGAGCCGGTGGCGCAGCTGCTGGGCGAGCTCCTCGCCGCCGCGGCGCTGCTCGTCGGTACGCTGAAGTTCGACGGGTTGATGGTGCTGCAGGCACGGTCGGCCGGCGCGGTGCCGCTGCTGATGGTCGAATGCTCGAGTGATCGCGAAGTGCGCGGCATCGCCCGCTATCACGAAGAGCAGTTGGCGCCCGGTGCGACCCTGTCCGAGCTGATGCCTGACGGCGTGTTGGCGATGACCATCGACCCCGCCAATGGCCAGCGCTACCAAGGCATCGTCGCGTTGGACGGCGCGACCCTGGCGGAAAGCCTGTCGAGTTATTTCGCTTCGTCCGAGCAGTTGCCGACGCGCTTCTGGCTCGCCGCCGACGGTCGCCGCGCCTGTGGCATGTTGCTGCAACAGCTACCGGCCGATCGCATCCGTGACGGCGAAGAACGCGAAGCCAGCTGGCAGCATCTACGCACCCTTGCCGATACCTTGTCGACCGAAGAACTACTCGGTCTCGACACTCAGACCGTGCTGCATCGTCTCTATCATGAAGAGCAGGTTCGCCTGTTCGAGCCGCGCTCGATCGTTTTCCGCTGCAGCTGCTCGCGCGAGCGCTCGGCCAATGCGGTCATCAGCCTCGGCCAGCATGACGCCGAACAACTGCTGATGGAGCAGGGCGGAGCCATCACCATCGATTGCCAGTTCTGCAACCACAGCTACCGCTTCGACGCGGCCGATGTCGCCCAGCTATTCGCTGGCGCGGGAACCGACGGGCCTTCCGACACCCGGCATTAAAGGGGGCGGCGCGTTAGGAACCTTTTCGCCATCATGGGCTCATACCCAGCGCAGCGCCTTTTCTGTCATAATCGCGTGCACTTTTTTTCGATGTAGTCTACTGGTCAGTGGGCTACAACAGCATGGAGGAATCGGCCCAGGGCCGACGGAAAGCTCATGACGCAAGCCACTAACGCCGTGTACATCGATATCAGCACCGCCCAACTGGTTGAAGAAGCCATCAAACGCGGTGAGGGTGAATTGGCCGCCAATGGCGCGCTCGTCGTGAAAACCGGCCACCGGACCGGTCGTTCGCCAGCTGATCGCTATATCGTTGAAGAGCCCAGCACCCAGGACTCCATTGCCTGGGGCCCGATCAATCGCCCATTCCCTGCCGAGAAGTTCGACGCCTTGTGGGAGCGCGTCGAGGCCTTCAACAAGGCGCAGGATCATTTCGTTTCCCACGTGCATGTAGGTTCGTCCGAGGGTCATTACCTGCCGGTCAAGATGACCACCGCGACCGCCTGGCAGAACCTCTTCGGCCGCCAGCTGTTCATCAATCCGGCGCAGTACAACCCGGTCGGCAAAGACGAATGGCAAGTGCTCAATGTCGCTAATTTCGAGTGCGTGCCAGAGCGTGACGGCACCAACTCCGACGGTTGCGTGATCATCAACTTCGCCCAGAAGAAGGTGCTCATCGCTGGCATGCGCTACGCCGGTGAAATGAAGAAGGCGATGTTCTCGGTGCAGAACTACCTGCTGCCGGAAGCCGACGTACTGCCGATGCATTGCGCCGCCAATATCGGCGAAGACGGCGATGTCACCCTGTTCTTCGGTCTGTCCGGCACCGGCAAGACCACCCTGTCGGCGGATGAGTCGCGTTATCTGATCGGCGACGACGAGCACGGCTGGGGCACCGGCGTGGTGTTCAACATCGAAGGCGGTTGCTACGCCAAGTGCATCGACTTGTCCGAGAAGAACGAGCCGGTGATCTGGAAAGCCATCCAGTTCGGCACCGTGTTGGAAAACGTCGTACTGGACGATGCGCGTGCTGCCGACTATGCCGACGACAGCCTGACCCAGAACAGCCGCGCCGCCTACCCGCTGGAGTACGTCGAGAAGCGTTCCGAGAAGAACCTCGGCGGCGAGCCGAACGCGGTAATCTTCCTCACCTGCGATCTGACTGGCGTGCTGCCCCCGGTGTCGATCCTGAACAATGAACAGGCGGCTTACCACTTCCTGTCGGGCTACACCGCGCTGGTCGGCTCCACCGAAATGGGTTCGGGCAGCGGCATCAAGTCGACCTTCTCCACCTGCTTCGGTGCGCCCTTCTTCCCGCGTCCGGCCGGCGTCTACGCCGAGCTGCTGATCAAGCGCATCCAGGCGTTCGGCTCCAAGGTCTACCTGGTCAACACCGGCTGGACTGGCGGTGGCTACGGTGTCGGCAAGCGCTTCAACATTCCGACCACCCGTGCCGTGATCGCAGTGATCCAGAGCGGCGCGCTGATCGGTGCGGAAACCGAGCACCTGCCGATCATCAACCTGGACGTGCCGAAGGCCGTCCCAGGTGTCGATACCCAGCTGCTCAACCCGCGCAACACCTGGGCCGACGCAAACGCCTACGACGAAGCAGCCAAGGAACTGGCGAACAAGTTCATTGAGAACTTCAAGAAGTTCGAAGTCTCCGACGCCATCAAGGCCGCCGGCCCGCAGCTCTGAGCTGAGCGCAGACGCCCTGAAAAAGGCCGCCTTCGGGCGGCTTTTTCGTGGGCGCTCACCTTGCGTTCATGAATGTCGCAGAAGCGTCTTGCGCGGCCCGGCTCAGATGAGGCATGGAATGGGCAGCGGCGTGATGGCGATCCCTTGCGAGCCAAAACGGCGCGGGCCGCTCCATGACCCACCGGGTCTCAGCAAGTATCGGGCGGACTGATCACTTCCATCAGCCAAGTCGGATGGATTCGATCAATAGCTGCGCATAGCATAGCGCCACGTTTCACACCCCATTGGAGTCAGCCATGCAGATCGAAGATGCCATCCAGACCCGTCGCGCCGTCAAAGCCTACGACGCCAACTTTCAGCTCAGCCGCGAAGAGAAGGACGAGTTGCTGCAACTGGCACTGCTCGCCCCATCGGCCTTCAATCTGCAGCATGTGCGCTTCGTCGAGGTCAGCGATCCGGCGCTGCGTGCGCAGATTCGTGAAGTGGGTTGGAACCAGGCACAGATGACCGATGCCTCGATGCTGGTCGTGGTCTGTGCGCAGGTCGACAGCTGGGAAAAGAACGTCCGCCGCGTCTGGGAAGGCGCGCCGGCCGAGGTGCAAGATTACATGGCGGGCGCCATCAACAATTACTACCGCGGCAAGCCGCAGGTACAGCGCGACGAAGCCATGCGCAGCTGCGGTCTGATGGCCCAGACATTGATGCTCGCCGCGCGTGGCAAGGGGCTGGATTCCTGTCCCATGGACGGCTTCGATTTCGATGCGGTGGCCAAGCTGATCAACCTGCCGGACAACCACGTCATCGCCCTGATGGTCGCGGTCGGCAAGCGGGCCGTCGAGCCCAAGCCACGCATCGGCAAGCTGCCGTTCGATGAAGTGATCATTCGCGATCGCTTCTGATCGCCTGCGAAGGGCGCGCAACGCGCCCTTCTGCCCGTCAGGCGAACTATCCGGCTCTGCTGATCGACGCGCCTGGCACCGCCGATCCTCGCATCGATCGCCGTAGAAGCTTCCGCCACGCCGGGTCTGCCATCCTCGCCTGCAGGTCGCACAGCGTCTGGGACGGCGGCGCCCTCGCGCAGGTAAGCGGCATGCCCTGTGTTTCGCAACGCTCGGCGCGCTTTATCGACGGCTGACCGCACTTGCCGGCCGCTTTGCAGTACCGTCTCCTTCCTTTTGCTACCCTCCGACTCCCAGTCAAAGGAGTGACTCAGCATGATCGAAAAAACCCTTGCGCAGACGTTTGGCTATGACGGCTTCCGCCCCGGCCAGGAACAGGCCGTTCGGGCCGTGGTGGCAGGGCGCTCGGCTGCGGCGATCTTCCCCACCGGGTCGGGCAAGTCCCTGTGCTATCAACTGCCGGCGTTGTTGTTGCCACATCTGACCTTGGTCGTCTCGCCCTTGCTGGCGCTGATGCAGGATCAGCTGGCGTTTCTGCACCGGCATGGCATTGCCGCCGCCAGCATCGACTCGGCGCAGAGCCGCGAGCAAACCAGCGAGACCATGGCCCGTGCCAAGTCCGGTGAGCTGAAGATCCTGATGATTTCGGTGGAGAGGCTGAAGAACGAGCGCTTCCGCCATTTCATCAGTCAGGTGCCGATCTCCCTGCTGGTGGTGGACGAGGCGCACTGCATCTCCGAGTGGGGCCACAACTTCCGCCCGGACTACCTCAAGCTTCCCGACTACCAGCGCCAGTTCAAGATTCCTCAAACGCTGCTGCTGACGGCTACGGCGACGCCGCCGGTAATCGCCGACATGCAGGCCAAGTTCGCTATCGCAGAAGGTGACGTCGTTACCACCGGTTTCTATCGGCCCAACCTCAACCTGCTGGTGGAGCCGGTCAGCGGCTTCCACAAGCAGCGTCGGTTGGTGGAATGGCTGGCCGACAAGGCTGGCCAACCGACCATCGTCTACGTCACTCAGCAGAAGACTGCCGAGCAGGTCGCCGAACACCTGGCGCAGCGAGGCTTTCCGGCCAGGGCCTATCACGCCGGCATGGGCCACGAGCCGCGCGAAGCAATCCAGCGCCGCTTCATGGGCGGCGAGCTGAACTGCATCGTCGCGACCATTGCCTTCGGCATGGGCATCGACAAGGCGGATATCCGCAATGTCGTGCACTACGACTTGCCCAAATCGGTGGAGAACTACAGCCAGGAAATCGGTCGTGCCGGGCGCGATGGTCAACCGTCCGACTGCCTGGTGCTGGCCAATCGCGACAGCCTCAATGTGCTGCAGAATTTCGTCTACGGTGACACGCCGGAGCGCGAGGGCATCCGCTGCGTTCTTGACGAGCTGTTGCACGCGGGTTCAAGTGGGCAGTGGGAGCTGATGCTCAACCAGCTGTCCGACCAGAGCAACATCCGCCAACTGCCGTTGAAAACCTTGCTGGTGCAGCTCGAACTCAAGGGCATCATCGCACCGCTCTTCGCCTATTTCGCCGAATATCGCTTCAAGTACATGCTTGAGCCCGAGACGCTGGTGGAGAAGTTCGAGGGCGAGCGACGGCAGTTCGTCGAGGCCATCGTGCACACCTCAGTGCGGGCGCGGACCTGGTGTACTCTGGATTTCGATGCGCTTTATCAGCAGCACGGCGCCGACCGGGCGCGAGTGGTCAAGGCGCTGGAGTACTTCCAGGAAAAGGGCTGGATTGAGTTGGAAAGCAAGCAGATGACCGAGGTCTACTCACTGCTGGACTCGGGTTTCGATGCCGACGCGCTGAGCGCCGAACTGCACGACTACTTCAGGCAGCACGAGCGGAGCGAAATCAGCCGCATCGACAGCATGCTGGCGCTGTTCGAGTCATGTGACTGCCTGAGCCACAGGCTGGCCGCCTACTTCGGCGATCGCCAGGCGCCGCAGCAGTGTGGCCATTGCTCGGTCTGTCGCGGCCAGGTGGCGCATCTGCCCGAACCGCCGGCGCTGGCGCCGCTCGCCAATATTGATGTCCATGGCCGCTGCGCCGAGTTCAGCCAGCGTTACCAGCAGCTCAAGGGTGGTGCGCCCAGTACCGAATGCCGGACGCGATTTCTCTGCGGCATCAGCGTGCCGGTGTTCACCAAGCTCAAGGCGCGCAACATCGCAGGATTCGCCTCGCTGGAGGCCTATCCCTATGCCGAGGTGCGTGAGCGGCTGGCGCGGTAACGCCCACGCTGGGCTGAATCAACGCGCCGTCAGACCGAGCAGCCTGTCGGCGACGCCTTTGGTCTGATGGGACGTACCAGCGTGGAATCCTCTAGCGCATCGAGCAGCGGTGCTAGCCCGGGGATCGCGCGCAATACAGCGGTATCCGCGAGCATGTCGGGATATCGCTGCGCCGGGAGCATGGGCGCCAATGGCAGTTTTCGGTTCGTCGCAGCGTTTCGCGGAGCGGGTCGGTCGGTTTCGCTCTGATGCGAAACACTAATGACTGCCAATGCTGGAGTGTTTAGTAGGTAAGGGTCAGTGCTGTGTCCTGCATGCCCCACAGCAGCTTGCCGAGGCCGGTATCGGCGGGCAGCAGAAGCAGGCTGAGGATGAACACCAGCAGTAAGCCCAGTGCGTAGACCAGGCTTATCAGCTTATGGCGGCGGCGCAGCGCCTTGGGCGGCCGAGCGACCCGCGCCTTGGGCTCGGAAAGGGTGGCCGGCGGTTGGCCGACGGACTTGGGCGGGCGACTGGACATGCTGTCTCGATCTGTTGCGAGCCTGCGCGACTCCCGTTGGGGGAAGCGGCGTAATGGTCGATAGCCATTGGGCTTGTGAAAGTAGAACCGAAATAAAGGCGATTTGCCAGTACAGGAGTCCGGCTCGCTGCAATTCTTCGCTGGGTAGCGTCCCGATGTGGCAGCGCAGGGGCGTTTTCGCCTTGCATCTGAAACAAACGGAAAAGCTCTCATGTTGCGACGCGCCGATACGCTGGCCGAAGTCGACCATACTCAAGCGTCGCCGCTGCCGACCCAATACCAACCGTCTTGGAGAATCCGCCATGCAGACGCGCCGCCAGTTGCTCCATCGTACCGCCCTGTTAGCCGCCGTCGCTGCGCTCGGGCCATTATGGCCATCGACAGCCAGGGCCGCCGAACCGCTGCGGATGCGCAAGATCCCAGCGTCGAACGAGATGCTTCCGGTGATCGGGCTGGGCACTTCTCGTACACATGACATCAGCCTCGATGATGCCGAGATGGACGCTTTGCTCGAGGTACTGCGGGTGTTCGTTGAAGGTGGCGCCCAAGTGGTCGATACCGCCCCGAGCTATGGCAACGCGGACCGGGTGGTGGGCGAGCTGGTTCAGCGACAGAGCGCCCGCGAGCGCGTGTTTCTCGCGACCAAAGTCTCCGCCACCGGCCGCGAACGCGGACAGGCGCAGATTGAGGACAGCTTCAAGGCTCTGCAGACCGATACCATCGATCTGATCCAAGTGCACAACCTGCAGGACACCAGCACCCAGCTCGGCCTGCTGCGCGAACTGAAGGAGCAGGGCCGCATTCGTTACATCGGGGTGACGCACTATGTCGAATCAGCCCACGACCGGCTGCTCGAAGTGCTCAGGCAGGAGCCCGTCGATTTCGTTCAGTTCAACTATTCGGTCAGTGAGCGCAACGCCGAGAAAGGGCTGCTGCCGTACTGCGCCGACAACGGCATCGCCACGCTGATCAACCGGCCGTTCACGCGCGGCAACCTGCTGTCTCGAGTCAGGGACAAGCCGCTGCCTGCCTGGGCGGCGGACATCGATGCCAGCTCCTGGGCGCAGTTGCTGCTCAAGTTCATCCTCGCCGAGCCGGCTGTCACCGCCGTGATTCCCGCCACCTCCAACCCGCGCTACATGGCTGACAACATTCTGGCCGGGCAGGGCCGGCTGCCGGACGCACGCCAGCGGCAATTGATCGTCGAAGCCTTCCGCTGAACACGGTTGCGCTTGGCGTTCTTGGAGACTGAATGGTGGTTCCTTTCGCCGCGCGGACTGCCGCGCTGATCAATGCCCGTCCCGGTGAGTTGCGCGCAGCTCTGGCTGGGTTCGGTCTGTTCTTCTGCCTGTTCACAGGCTACTTCATGCTGCGGCCGATTCGCGAGTCGATGGGCATTCAGGGCGGCGTCGACAACCTGCAGTGGCTGTTCACCGCAACCTTCTTCGCCATGCTCTTGGCCGTCCCGCTGTTCGCCTGGCTCAATTCGAAGGTGCCGCGCATCCATTACATCGACTGGGTCTACGGCTTTTTCTGCCTCAACCTGCTGTTGTTCGCCGGGCTGTTCTTCGTTCTGCGGGACAGCATCTGGCTGGCGCGGGTGTTCTACGTATGGATCTCGGTCTACAACCTGTTCGTGGTTTCGGTCGCCTGGAGCCTGATGGCCGATGTGTTCGACGCCCCGCAGGCGCGCCGTCTGTTCGCCTTTATTGCGGCCGGCGCCAGCGTCGGGGGCTTGGTCGGACCGGCACTGAGCGCCTTGCTGGTGGACCTGCTCGGGCAGTTCGGCCTGATGCTGCTGGCGGCGCTGCTGCTGGCTGCTGCGGTAGCGATCAAGCATTTCCTGATGGCATGGCGCGACGAACTGGGTGCTGGCCGACCCGGCGCCGAACATGCCGAAAGCCCGCGCCGACCGGTCGCTGGCAATCCGTTCAGCGGCCTTACGCGGGTGCTGGGTTCGAGCTATCTATTGGGCATCGCCGCCTTCGTACTGCTGCTGACCACGGCAAGTACTTTCCTTTATTTCGAACAGGCGCGGCTGGTTGCCGAGCTGTTCCCGGACCGCGCCGAGCAGGTGCGGGTGTTCGGCGCGATCGACTTCGTGGTGCA
>DPSI01000160.1 GCA_003527165.1 Pseudomonas sp. | reverse complement strand
CAACCCGGTGACCGAGTGCGTTTCCAGCCCATCGACCATGCCGAGTTCGTTCGTCTCGGCGGCGACGACAGCCCCTTCGAGGTGACGCCATGAGCCTGTTGATCGAACGCAGTGGTGCCCTGGCCAGCCTGCAGGACGGGGGCCGCTTCGGCGTACGGCACCTGGGCGTGACCCAGGGTGGCGCCGCCGACTGGCTATCCCAGAGCTGGGCCAATTGGCTGTTGGGCAATCCGCTGCGGGCCGCGACAATTGAAATCACTCTGGGCAACTTTACCTTGCTCGCCGAAGCGGACAGCTGCCTTGCTCTCTGCGGAGCCGATCTTGGCGCCACGCTGGATGGCCAGCCCATCGCGCCAGGCCGCAGCTTCGCTGTTCGCAAGGGTCAGCGCCTGACATTCGGTACACCGCTCGAGGGAGTACGCGCCTACCTGTCGGCACCTGGCGGCTTCGCAGCTCCACAGTTCCTTGGCAGCTGCGCCACCGTGCGGCGTGAGGGTCTAGGTGGTTTGCACGGCGACGGCCAGCCATTGGCCGAAGGCGACCGGCTGAGCTGGCAAGGTGCGGCACCGACCCCGCGCGAACTGGCTGCTGAACAGCTTCCACCCTTGCTCATCGGCGCCCCGCTGCCAGTGGTGCTCGGTGCGCAGATCGGCGATTTCGGCGGCCAGAGCCTGTTCGACGCATTCAACTCTACCTGGACAATCGATCAGCGTGCCGACCGCATGGGCATCCGTCTGCTTGGCCCGGTGCTGCGCAGCTCGCGACAGTCGATGGTTTCCGAAGGCGTACCGCTGGGCGCGATTCAGGTGCCGCCGGACGGTCAGCCAATCGTTCTGCTGAATGACCGACAGACAATCGGCGGTTACCCACGGCTCGGCGCCTGACACCCCTAGCCGTCGCACGCCTGGCGCAGTGCATGCCGGGCACTCAGGTGCAATTGAAGCCGATTGCCTTGGCGGCAGCGCAACGCGAGCAGCGGCAGTTGCTCGCCAATTGGCATTGATCCGGCAGCGAAGCGAAACCATGGATCTCGATCCTTGCCACGTATTGCCAATCATCGAGCCGTGCTCGCGTTGCCTTTATTGAAAGCTGAACACGCTATATCTGCGTCGCAACACAAGATTCTGCGCGGCGCCACCAACGCACTGCCGCAGTTTTGGCAGTCCTGATGCTGTATGAAAGATGTGGCAAGACCCCGGTCGACTTCGTCCCGGCGATCGCCTAGCCGCGTTCGCCGATCAGCCACTCCAGCGGGACCTCGTGCTGACCCCGCTCGTCAGTAATGAACAACGCACCTTCGCTGATCATCACGCTCCAGCTGATCGCCCGCGGCAGATCCAGCGCCACGGTTTCCAGCGCCTCCTGCCCCACCGCCACCACGTTGATCTTTTTCAGGCTGCGCACGCTGTCCAGCACCCGAGTCTGCCAGACACGCAGGTTGCCATAGGCCACCAGGCTGAAGCGCTCGGCACGCCGCGAACACCAGGTGATGCGCTCGGCGTCCGGCTGGCCGACTTCGATCCAGTGCAGCACGCGATCATCCAGGCTCTTTTCCCACAAGGCCGGTTCGTCGACATCCGACAACCCGCGGCCAAACGCCAGTTGCTCGTCGTACCAGAGCACATAGGCGATCAGCCGGGCAGCCAGACGCTCTTCGGTTTCCGAGGGATGCCGGGCGACGGTAAATCGCAAATCCTGATAAACGTGGCGATCAAGGTCCGTGAGATTGATCTCGACCTTATAGGGTGTGGCTTGCAGGGCCATGACGGCTCCAGGCGGGGAAAAGGGATCGCAGTTTAACCCATCGGCGGGACTCTCGAAGACGACGAATCGGGCCGCCACCCAGCCCCACCTGCATCAAGGAAATCCGACGGGCGTTCTTTGACAATCATTCTCATTATATTTAGCATCACACCTATCGCAGACCCAACGGGTAGTTCATATGTACGTGTGTCTTTGCCAGGGTGTTACTGATGGTCAGATCCGTGAAGCCATCTACGAAGGCTGTTGCAGCTATCGAGAGGTACGCGAAGCCACCGGCGTTGCCAGCCAGTGCGGCAAATGTGCATGCGTCGCCAAACAAGTGGTTCGCGAAACACTGAGCAATGTCCAGGGCGCTCAGGTCTCCCTTGCCTACCCCGCCAGTTTCGTTCCCGCCTGAAAATAAAGGCAGCATATTCCGAGCCGGGCCTTTGCCCGGCTTTTTTCTGCCTGCAAATCAAAGCGTTGCTTTGCAGTCGCGGAACAGACGTATTCTTATTCGGTTTTACCCTTTTGCATTCAATGACTTAGGTTTGACAGTCCGCTGCTTCATGGCCAGACTGATCGCACCAGACGCATTCGAATTCGAAGCAGGACACCGATATGAAAGGCGACAAGCTAGTCATTCAGCACCTCAATAAAATCCTCGGCAATGAACTGGCCGCAGGCGATCTGCCGCCGCTCGCGGAGATCGCCGCCACGCTGCACCCGCAGGGCCACGCGATCCAGGCGCGCGTCTACGCCGAAGATCCGGGCCGCCAGTTCCAGCCGTCGC
>DPSI01000428.1:630-3882 GCA_003527165.1 Pseudomonas sp. | reverse complement strand
CTCTTGCATGCCATGCAAGCGCTCCCCCAGCGGAGCTATAGCCCCATCTCGAGGACGGGGCGCATATTAGGTGCGACCCTGCACAGTGTCAACGATATTTTTGCCTGACCCCGAAGATTTTTTAGCATCAGAACAAATACTTACCGCCGACGAATGGCGGGCCAGGCTTCGACCCACTCACCGAGCTGACGACCGGAGGCGAAAGCCGTTGCCCGCGTAGGGCCGAACTTGTTCGGCCTTTGTAATGACAGCCGAATAAATTCGGCCCTACGGATGAAATCTCAGGCCTTGGCAGGCGATCAATAGCCCCTCCCCTCACCGGAGAGGGGCTAGAGACGAGCGGCTAGGAGTGAGGTGATGGCCCGGCAAGATCAACCAATGGCCGTGAGCAGCTTTTCCCACTCCTTAACCTCTTTCTTCGACGCACCGCCGAGCAATTCCAGCGCCTGGCGCAGGCGGAAGCGGGTCAGGTCCGGGCCGATGATTTCCATCGCATCGAGCACCGACACCGAGCTCGCCTGGCCAGTGATCGAGGCGAACATCAAAGGCATGACATCTCGCAGTTTCAGTTCGAGGTGCGCGCCCACGGCCTGGATACATTCGGTGATGTGCTCCTTGTCCCACTGGCGCAGTGCTTCCAGTTTCCACAGGGTCAGCTGCAATACCTGGCGGACCTGGGTGGAATCGAGCTTCTTGTGCTCGAACAGCGCCGGGTCGAGGCTCAACGCGCCGGAGAAAAAGAAGCCGGCCAAGGGTGCGATCTGGCTGAAGGTTTCCACCCGTCCCTGCACGTGCGGCGCGATCTTCATCAGGTAGTCGGGGTTCAGCGCCCATTGCTGGACTTGCTGAGCGAAGGCCTCGACGCTCAGCTCACGAATCCACTGGCCGTTGAGCCAGGACAGCTTTTCGACATCGAAGATCGGTCCGCCCAGCGATACGCGATTGATGTCGAAGTGCTCGATCATTTCTGCCAGGGTGAATTTCTCGCGCTCGTCCGGCATCGACCAGCCCATGCGGCCCAAGTAGTTGAGCATCGCCTCGGGCATGAAGCCCATACGCTCGTAGAAGGTCACCGAGGTCGGGTTCTTGCGCTTGGAAAGCTTGCTCTTGTCCGGATTGCGCAGCAACGGCATGTAGCAGAGCTGCGGCTGTTCCCAACCAAAATACTCGTACAGCTTGATCAGCTTCGGTGCCGACGGCAGCCACTCCTCGCCGCGCAGCACGTGAGTGATGCCCATCAGGTGATCGTCGACGACGTTGGCGAGGAAGTAAGTCGGCAAGCCATCGGCCTTCATCAACACCTGCATGTCCATGCGGTCCCAGCCGATCTCGACCGTACCGCGCAGCATGTCATTGACCTGACAGACGCCCTCGGTGGGCACCTTCATGCGAATGACATGAGACTCTCCCGCCGCGATGC
Organism: Pseudomonas sp.; assembly: GCA_003527165.1. Classification (GTDB taxonomy): domain Bacteria; phylum Pseudomonadota; class Gammaproteobacteria; order Pseudomonadales; family Pseudomonadaceae; genus Stutzerimonas. The sequence goes on along the minus strand of DPSI01000428.1, from coordinate 2,462 downwards.
GCTGCTGCGCGGTGTCGGCCGGAATGTGCATGCAGCGACCGTCGTAGCGCGGCGTTTCCTTGTTGGCCATCTGCTCGGCACGCACCTGGTCCAGACGCTCGGCGCTGCAGAAGCAGGGGAAGGCATGACCTTTGGCAACCAGCTCATCCGAGTACTTCTTATAGATCTCGCCGCGCTCGCTCTGCCGATACGGGCCGTGCGGGCCACCAACGTCCGGGCCTTCGTCCCACTCGATACCCAACCAGCGCAGAGCATCATAAATCTGCTGTTCCGACTCGCGCGTGGAGCGCAGCTGGTCGGTGTCCTCAATGCGCAGGATGAACTGGCCACCGTGCTGGCGCGCGAAGCAGAGGTTGAACAGCGCGATATAGGCAGTGCCGACGTGCGGGTCACCGGTGGGAGATGGTGCGATGCGGGTGCGAACGGTGGTCATGATGTTCTCGAATCAATGCACGGAGAAACACGGCAACAGACGATAGCCGGCTCGGCCGGCTGAGTCAGCGCGTGTAAAGGCGCGATGTTAGCAGGCGTGCCTCCACTGGCTCCACCAGACGACCATCCGCAACAGGCAACGACTGCATCAGAAAATCGAGAAAGGCCTTGACCTTCGTCGCCTGAAAACGCCGGGATGGGTACACCGCATAGACCTCGCCGGTCGGCAATTCGACGTCCGGTAGCAGCTCGACCAGATGACCATCGTGCACTTCCTGGTCGGTGATCATCGTCGGCAATGCCGCGATGCCGGCGCCCGCCAACGCGGCTTCCCGGGCAAAGGTGATGTTGTTGCAAGTCAATACACGGCGGCAGCTGACGCTCTGCTCGAGGATCGGCCAGTAACGAACCGGATCGCGTGACAGAGTGACCGCCCGATGCCTGGCGAGATCATCTACCTGCGTCGGCACGCCATGCTGTGCCAGGTAGGCCGGACTCGCGCAAAGTCGCCGTCGGGTCTCGAACAGCTTACGGGCAATCAGCGTAGAATCCTGCGGCTGCCCAACCGCTATGACGATATCGACGCCCTCCTCCACCGGATCGATATGCCGCGACGCCAGCTCCACCTCGGCATTGATGTCTGGATACAAGCGCATGAAATCGCCCAGCACCCGCCCCAGAATCCACTGACCGAACTCGATCGGCGCAGAGATTCGCAACAAGCCCGCCGGCGCCTGCTGCAGCTGCATCACCGCCTGCTCGGCCTCAGCGAAATCGAGCATGATCTGCCGGCAGCGCTCGTAGTAGGCCTGACCGACCTCGGTCAGTCGCAAGCGGCGCGTGGTGCGGTTGATCAATCGCACACCGAGCCGCTCTTCAAGCTGGACGATCCGCCGGCTGACAGTGGACTTCTGCATGCTCAGGCTGACCGCGGCCTGGGTGAAGCTGTGACATTCGACCACCCGAGTAAAGATCAGCGCATCATCCAGCCCCATCACATTGTTCCTTATTTACAACAAAGTGTCGCGATTGTAACGGCTTATTACGCAACGGGAACACTGCTAGATTGGCCGGCTATTCCAGGCTAAGAGCGACCCCATGCCCGCCAAGCTGCAACGTCGACTGTTCATCTTCATCGCCCTGGTGCTGCTGGTCGCAGCCGCGTTTTTCGGCCACTGGTATGTCATCGGCCGCCACTACGAACACACCGACAACGCCTACGTGCAGGGTGAGATCACGCGAGTGTCCAGCCAGCTTGCCGCGCGTATCGAGAAGGTCCATGTACAGGACAACCAGCACGTGAAGCCAGGCGATCTGTTGGTGACGCTGGAGCCGGGCGATTTCCGCCTTGCGCTGGAACAGGCCCGGGCCAACCTGGCCATTCGCGAAGCCGAACTCGC
>DPSI01000428.1:0-377 GCA_003527165.1 Pseudomonas sp. | reverse complement strand
GCGAGCCAGGCGTCGGTCGGCGCCGCACAGGCGAACCTCGAGCGCAGCCAAGTCGATCTGTCTCGTGTCGAGGCGCTGCGCAAGCCCGGCTTCGTCTCCGAAGAACGCGTCACCACACTTTCCGCCGATGCCCGGGTGGCCCGCTCGCAGCGGCAAAAAGCCGAAGCGGACCTGACCGCCCAGCGCCAGCAGGTCGACGCGCTGGAAGCGGACGTCAAACGCCTGCAAGCGCAGATCGACAGCGCTCGTGCCGAAATCGAGCAGGCCGAGTTGAATCTCGGTCGCAGCGAAATCCGTTCGCCCATCAGTGGCATCGTCGGTCAGCGTTCGGCACGCAACGGCCAATATGTGCCGGTCGGCGCCTACCTGATGTCCAT
>DPSI01000241.1 GCA_003527165.1 Pseudomonas sp. | reverse complement strand
GGCGCAATTCATCGAACCGTTGTTGGAAGAGAAGGGCCTTGCTGGTTATTTCCAATGGCTGATCGGCGGCGACACCCTGCCCCAGCAGAAACCCGACCCGGCGGCGCTGTTGTGGATCATGGGCATGGCGGATGTGACGGCCGAGCAATCGCTGTTCGTCGGTGATTCGCGTAACGATGTTCGGGCTGCCAGGGCTGCGAAGGTTCCGTGCGTCGCCCTCAGCTATGGTTACAACCACGGCGAGCCCATCGCCAACGAAGAGCCCGCGCTGGTGCTCGACGACCTGCGTGAGCTGGTTGCTTCGGTCACGGGGCTGCGCTAGTGTGGCCTCACTCCGCAACCCCCGCAGGCGAGATCAGATCGTGGTGGTCACCCGCAAACAATGGATGAATGTCATCAAGGCGCTGGCCCGCTGGCGCTGGCGCGCCTGATATTCCCTGCCGGCTTGACCGGTACGTTTGCTGTAGATGACCGAAGTAGTTCCCGACCACGAGGCTGACATGACCCGCGAAGAATTCCTGCGTTTGGCCGCTGAAGGCCACAACCGCATCCCCCTGTCGTTCGAAACCATCGCCGACTTCGATACGCCGCTGACGCTTTATCTCAAGCTCGCCGACGCGCCCAATTCCTACCTGCTCGAATCCGTGCAGGGTGGCGAGAAGTGGGGACGTTATTCGATCATCGGCCTGCCCTGCCGCACCGTACTGCGGGTACAGGATCACCGCATGGCTGTGTCCACCGATGGCGTCGAGACTGAACACTGCGAGGTCCAGGACCCGCTGGCCTTCGTTGAATCCTTTCAGCAGCGTTATCGTGTGGCTCCGGTCGAAGGGCTGCCGCGCTTCAATGGTGGCCTGGTGGGTTACTTCGGCTACGACAGCGTGCGCTATGTCGAACGCAAGCTGGCGCAATGCCCGAATCCCGATCCGCTGGGCACGCCGGATATCCTGCTGATGGTCTCCGACGCAGTGGTGGTGTTCGACAATCTTGCCGGCAAGCTGCACTGCATCGTGCTGGTGGATCCGGCGGAGCCAGAGGCCTACGAGGCCGGGCAGGCGAAGCTGCAAGCGCTTCGCGAAAAGCTGCGTCAGTCGATCACGCCACGCCTGGGCCTCGACTTCGAAAACAGCATTGGCGCTGAGCCAACGTTCCGCTCAAGCTTTAGCCGCGAGGACTTCGAGCAGGCTGTTCACCGCATCAAGGACTACATCCTCGCCGGCGACTGCATGCAGGTGGTGATCTCCCAGCGCATGTCGATTCCCTTCAAGGCGGCGCCGATCGACCTCTACCGCGCGCTGCGCTGCTTCAACCCGACGCCCTATATGTACTTCTTCAACTTCGGCGATTTCCACGTGGTGGGCTCGTCGCCGGAAGTGCTGGTGCGTGTCGAGGAAGGCCTGGTCACGGTCCGGCCGATCGCCGGCACCCGTCCGCGCGGTGCCAATGAAGAAGCTGATCTGGCGCTGGAGCAGGATCTGCTCAGCGATGCCAAGGAGCTGGCCGAACACCTGATGCTGATCGACCTGGGTCGCAACGACGTGGGCCGCGTCGCCGAGAACGGCTCGGTGCGGCTGACCGAGAAGATGGTCATCGAGCGCTACTCCAATGTCATGCACATCGTTTCCAACGTCACCGGCCAGCTCAAGGCGCCGCTGACAGCCATGGATGCGCTGCGTGCGATCCTGCCGGCGGGCACCCTGTCCGGTGCGCCGAAGATCCGTGCCATGGAAATCATCGACGAACTGGAGCCTGTAAAGCGCGGCGTCTACGGCGGTGCAGTCGGCTATCTGGCCTGGAACGGCAACATGGACACCGCGATCGCCATCCGCACGGCGGTGATCAAGGATGGCGAGCTGCACGTGCAGGCCGGCGCCGGCATCGTCGCCGATTCGCAGCCGGCGCTCGAATGGGAAGAAACGCTCAACAAGCGCCGCGCCATGTTCCGCGCGGTGGCCCTGGCCGAACGCGACCAGCAGGAGAACTGATCATGCTGTTGATGCTCGATAACTACGATTCCTTTACCTACAACGTCGTGCAGTACCTGGGCGAGCTCGGCGCGGACGTCAAAGTGGTGCGCAACGACGAGCTGAGCGTGGCCGAAATCGAAGCCCTGAATCCCGAGCGCATCGTCGTCTCGCCCGGCCCATGCACGCCGAACGAGGCGGGCGTCTCGCTGGAGCTGATCCGCCATTTCGCCGGCAAGCTGCCGATTCTCGGCGTCTGTCTCGGCCATCAGAGCATCGGTCAGGCCTTTGGCGGTGATGTGGTCCGCGCGCGGCAGGTCATGCATGGCAAGACCAGTCCGGTTTTTCATAACGATACTGGCGTGTTCGTCGGGCTGAACAACCCGCTGACGGTTACCCGTTACCATTCGCTGGTGGTCAAGCGCGAGACGCTTCCCGATTGCCTGGAGATCACCGCCTGGACCCGGAACGAGGACAGCGGTATCGATGAAGTCATGGGCCTGCGGCATAAGACGCTGAACGTCGAGGGCGTACAGTTCCACCCCGAATCCATCCTGACCGAGCAGGGCCATGAACTGTTCGCCAACTTTCTGAAGCAGACCGGAGGCGTGCGCTGATGGATATCAAGCAAGCGCTCAACCGCATCGTCAGCCAGCTGGATCTGAGCACCGACGAAATGAAGGCGGTGATGCGCCAGATCATGACCGGCCAGTGCACCGATGAGCAGATCGGCGCGTTCCTGATGGGGATGCGCATGAAAAGCGAAACCATCGATGAAATCGTCGGCGCTGTGCAGGTGATGCGCGAACTGGCTGAGCCAGTGCATTTCGACACCCACCGGTTGGTGGACACCTGTGGCACCGGTGGCGACGGGATGAATATCTTCAACGTCTCGACTGCTGCAGCCTTCGTGGTTGCCGCCGCTGGCGGCAAGGTTGCCAAGCATGGCAACCGCGCGGTGTCGGGCAAGAGCGGCAGCGCCGACCTGCTCGAAGCCGCCGGTGTCTACCTCGATCTCACACCCGAGCAGGTCGCGCGCAGTGTGGATGCCGTGGGGGTAGGCTTCATGTTCGCGCCAGCGCATCACGGTGCGATGAAATTCGCCGCCGGCCCCCGTCGCGAGCTGGGGTTGCGCACGCTGTTCAATATTCTCGGGCCGATGTCCAATCCTGCGGGCGTCAAGCATCAGGTGCTCGGCGTGTTCAGTAAGGAACTCTGCCGACCGATGGCGGAGGTACTGTCGCGCCTAGGTAGCCAGCATGTCCTGGTGGTCCATGCGCAGGATGGGCTCGATGAAATCAGCCTGGCGGCGCCGACCTATGTCGCTGAGCTGAATAACGGCGTGATCAGCGAATATCGTATTCAGCCTGAAGACTTCGGCATCAAGAGCCAGAGCCTGATTGGCCTGAACGTCGATGATGCCCAGGGTTCGTTGGACTTGATTCGCGACGCGCTGGGACGCCGCAAAACCGAAAACGGTCAGAAGGCAGCCGACATGATCGTGCTGAATGCTGGCGCAGCGCTTTACGCAGCCGATGTGGCCAGCAGCCTGAAGCAGGGCGTCGAAATCGCTCATGACGCGCTGCACACCGGCCTGGCGCGAGACAAGTTCGAGGAGCTGGTGTCCTTCACCGTGGTGTTCAAGCAGGAGAGTTCGCAATGAGCGTGCCGACGGTTCTGGAAAAGATCATCGCGCGCAAGCGTGAGGAAGTGGCCGAGCGCCGTGCTCGCGTTGGCCTGGCCGAGCTTGAAGGGCTGGCGGCTGCGGCGGATCCGGTTCGTGGTTTCGCCCGCAGCCTGCAGGAGCAGGTGCGCAACAAGCAGCCGGCCGTCATCGCCGAGGTGAAGAAAGCCTCGCCAAGCAAAGGTGTACTGCGTGAGGATTTCGTGCCCGCGGACATCGCCAGAAGCTACGAGGCGGGTGGCGCGACCTGTCTTTCGGTACTGACCGACATCGATTTTTTCCAGGGCGCTGACGAATACCTGCAGCAGGCGCGTGCGGCCTGCAAGCTGCCGGTGATCCGCAAGGATTTCATGGTCGATCCTTATCAGGTCGTCGAGGCGAGGGCGCTGGGCGCCGATTGCATCCTGCTGATCGTTGCTGCGCTTGAGGATGCGCAGATGGCCGAACTGGCCGATGTGGCGAGCGCCCAAGGGCTTGATGTGCTGGTGGAAGTGCATGACGGGGCAGAGCTGGAGCGAGCCTTGCGGCTCGAAACGCCCTTACTTGGGATCAACAACCGTAACCTGCACACCTTCGAACTCAGCCTGGAAACTACCCTCGATCTGCTGCCGCGCATTCCGCGCGATCGCCTGGTGGTCACCGAGAGCGGGATTCTCCATCGCGCTGATGTGGAGTTGATGGAAATAAACGAGGTGTACGCGTTTCTGGTGGGTGAGGCCTTCATGCGTGCCGAACAACCCGGCGTCGAGCTGCAACGCTTGTTCTTCCCAGGACGCGCCCGGCCGCGTTTGGCTGGCGACCCGGGCTGATTTTGAATTGGAAAAGCCGGCGATCTGCCGGCTTTTTCATTACTGTCGTCTGGACATTCAACGCGTGCCGAACACCACCATCGTCTTGCCCTTTACATGCACTAGACCCTGGGATTCCAGGCTCTTGAGTACGCGCCCGACCATCTCCCTCGAACAGCCAACGATGCGACCGATCTCCTGACGGGTGATCTTGATTTGCATGCCATCCGGGTGGGTCATCGCATCGGGTTGCTTACAAAGGTCGAGCAGCGTGCGGGCTACCCGGCCGGTCACGTCGAGGAATGCGAGGTCACCGACCTTGCGTGTGGTATTGCGCAAGCGCTCGGCCATCTGGCTGCCAAGCGCATAAAGGATGTCGGGATCTTGCTGCGTCAGTTCGCGGAACTTGGCGTAGCTCAGTTCGGCGACTTCGCATTCGGTCTTGGCGCGGACCCAGGCGCTACGTTCCTTTTCTGAACCTTCCTTTTCGAACAACCCCATCTCGCCGAAAAAGTCTCCGGAGTTGAGGTAGGCGATGATCATCTCCCGACCGTCATCATCCTCGATCAGGATAGTGACCGAGCCTTTGACGATAAAGAAGAGCGTTTCGCAGCGATCGCCTGCATAGATGATCGTGCTCTTGGCGGTATAGCGCCGACGATGGCAATGCGCGAGTAGTTTGTCGATGTTCTTAATCTTGGGCGTGAGTGTAATAGCGACCATGCTGTAGTCCCGGAAGATATGTCCAAAGAAGGCAGTTCTTATTATGTATGACTGAGTTCAGTTATCAGGCCGGGGGAGCTTAACAAACCGGTCCGTGTCGACAACAAAACTGGGACACGAATATCAACTCCGAAGCATCCATTTCGTCGGATTGCCGCCTCCAGTCGCAAGCAGTGATCATGCTAAGCTTCGCTCCCTTTAAACCGGAGTCTATCGATGAAAGCGCGCATTCAATGGGCCGGCGAAGCGATGTTTCTTGGCGAGTCGGGCAGCGGTCATGTCGTGGTCATGGATGGCCCGCCGGAAAACGGCGGTCGCAATCTCGGGGTTCGTCCGATGGAAATGCTCTTGCTGGGGCTCGGTGGCTGTAGCAACTTCGATGTGGTGAGCATCCTGAAAAAGTCCCGTCAGGCCGTGGAAAGCTGCGAAGCCTTTCTGGAGGCGGAGCGTGCCGAGGAGGATCCGAAGGTGTTTACCAAGATTCATCTGCGCTTTGTCGTGAAGGGGCGTGGTTTGAAGGAGGCTCAGGTCAAGCGGGCCGTGGAGCTTTCTGCAGAGAAATACTGCTCCGCCTCGATCATGCTTGGGCGCGCGGGCGTGGAAATCACCCACGATTACCAGATTGTCGAACTGGGCTGACCGGTCGGCAAAGGCGCTTAAGCGCTCTGCCGCGTCCCACCGTGGACGATAGAGGCGCCGACTCATCTGATTAGGCTCACGGGCACTGGAACCGCGCGCCATCAATCTGCATAATGCGCGCCCCGTTTTTAACGGGGCCGTTTCGTTAGAACAGCACAGCCACGGTCGCAAATGCGAAGAGGTGTATACGGTCCTACGCAGGTACAGGGTATCTGACGGGCATGCTCAATCACGCGGTAAGCCGCATCAAAGAGAGTCTCCAATGGTGAAAAGCAAACTCAAGCTCCACGGGTTCAATAACCTGACGAAGTCCTTGAGCTTCAATATTTACGACATCTGCTATGCCGAAACCCAGGAAGACCAGCAGGCGTACGTACAATACATCGATGAACAGTATGACGCGGAGCGACTGACGCAGATTCTGACCGATGTTGTAGACATCATTGGCGCAAATATTCTCAATATTGCGCGGCAGGATTACGAGCCGCAGGGCGCAAGCGTGACCATCCTCATCTCGGAGCAGCCGGTTACGCCGACCGACAGCCAGATAGAGGAATCGCCCGGTCCGCTGCCCGACACAATCCTGGCGCACCTGGA
>DPSI01000071.1 GCA_003527165.1 Pseudomonas sp. | reverse complement strand
TCGCCATCGGCGCCGGGCACGGTGAAGCCGCCCAGAAGCGCCCCGGCCGAAGCCACGCCAAGCCCCATTGATAGCTGTACCACCACCGATAGCAGGCTGTTGCCGCTGCTTGCGTTCTCATTGCTCAAGCCCACCAGCGTAACGGTATTCATCGCGGTGAACTGCATGGAATTAACCACGCCGATCAGTCCAAGGTGCAGCAGCAGGAAGGCGGTCGGCGTCTGCCCGTCGATCGTCGACAAGCTGGCGATCAGGCTGCCCAACAGCAGGGTGTTACCAACCAGGATTCGCCGGTACCCGAGTCGGTCGATCAGTGGTTTGGCCAATGGCTTGATCAGCATGGCACCAACCGCTAGCGGGATCATGCTCATCCCCGCCTGCGCCGGCGAGTAGCCCAGCGCGACCTGCAGCAGCAACGGCAGCAGGAACGGCAACGCACCACTGCCCAGCCGCGCGAACAGGTTGCCGAAGATGCCCACCGCAAAGCTGCGGGTGTGAAACAGCGACGGGCTGAATAGCGGCGTCTCGACATGCCCGGCACGCAGCCAGTAAGCGGCCAGGCAGGCGCTGCCGATCACCATCAACAGAAGGACGCGCGCATGCGGCATCTGCATCTCGCCAAGCCCCTCGAGGGCGATGGTGATCAGCACCATCGCGCCGCCAAACAGCACAAATCCAACGGTATCGAAGCGTATCCGCGCGGCGCTTTTCAGATCCGGCATGAAACGCAGCGCGGCGAGACAACCGATAAGGCCAACCGGCAAATTGATCAGGAAGATCCAGTGCCAGGAGGCGAATTCCACCAGCCAGCCGCCCAGGGTGGGACCCAACAGCGGACCGACCATGCCCGGCAGCGCGATGAAGGTCATGACCCGCACGAATTCGCTGCGCGGGTAGGCACGCAGCACCACCAGCCGCCCTACCGGCAACATCAACGCGCCCCCCACCGCCTGTACCACACGCGACATCACCAGCTGGTTGAAGCTCGTGCTCATCGCGCAGAGCAACGAGCCGAGAGTGAACAACGCAATCGCGGAAAAAAAGATCTTCCGGGTACCGAAGCGATCCGCCACCCACCCGGACGCCGGGATCAGCAGCGCCACGGTGAGCATGTAGGCGATGACTACGCCCTGCATCCGCAGCGGGTTCTCGGACAGATCGCGAGCCATGGCGGGCAAGGCGGTATTGAGGATGGTGCCATCAAGGGTCTGCATAAAGAATGCGATGGCGACCAGCCATGGCAGTACACGGGCGGTTCTGGCGTCCAGTACAGCTTGAGGCATGAAATTCCCCGACTCGAAAAGTACATATGGTAGGCCGCTATCGATCTTCCCGGCAGCTTTTATCGACGCTTGGGCACATCTCGCACTCATCGCCGAAGCGGCTGCCAAGGCGAGAAAAAAAGCCTGACAGGGGTGTGACAACTCAACGCACCCGCAAGCTTCAGGGCCGCGACAGGCGCAGCTTCCACTCTCCTACACAACCACCGCCGGAGGCACGAAGGGTATACGTAACAAAGTATTTCATTCAGAATTGACGCGAATCATTATCGTTAAGCATCACAGGTGCGAACCTCTCCACGCATTTTCATCTCTTCTCTTCGGAGGCTTCATGCGCATTCCCGCTACCCTCGCCGTCGTTTCGTTGCTGCTCGCGCCCTTCGCTCAGGCCAAGGAATATCCCATCGGTGAACCGCAGCAGTGCGGTGGCATGGAGGTCGGTGCGGTTTATCTTCAGCCGGTCGAAATGGAGCCCGCCGGCATGATGCTCGACGCGGTCAAATCCGACGTGCATCTGGAGGCCGACATCGCAGCCACCGAAGACAACCGTAACGGTTGGCAGGAAGGCAGCTTCGTTTCCTACCTGAATATCCGCTATGCGCTAAGCAAGAAAGGCTCGGATGAGAAGATCGAAGGCGACTTCCATCCGATGGTCGCCAATGACGGCCCGCACTACGGCGACAACGTCAAGCTGATGGGGCCGGGCAAGTACAAGCTGACCTTCACCGTCTCGCCGCCAGGTGGCGAGCATGCCATGTTCGGTCGTCACGTCGACAAGGAAACCGGCGTCGCCCCCTGGTTCAAGACGTGCGAGCTGAACTACGAGTTCACCTATGCCGGCATTGGCAAGAAAGGCGGCTACTGAGCCGGAGGTCAGGCCATGCGACACGCCCTGCTCCCAACCCTCGCCCTGCTCGCTACCGGTTTCGCCGGTGGCGCCCAGGCCGGGTTGCCGACCTACGAGCTGACCATCCGTGACGGCCATTTCGAGCCGGCGACCATCGAGGTGCCGGCTCGCCAGCGCTTCAAGATCGTCGTCATCAATGCCGGCAGCGGCCCGACCGAATTCGAGAGCACGCCCCTGCGGGTGGAAAAGGTGCTCTCGCCCGGCGTCACCTCGTTCGTCGTGATTCATCCGCTCAAACCGGGCCGCTATCCCTTCTTCGACGAGTTCCACATGGATCTCCCGGAAGGGGAAATCATCGCCAAGTAGTTCCTTCACAGGAGAAGCGCCATGGGCCAATCAATCTTCATCGTCTGGCGTGAAAGCGTCGAGGCGCTGCTGGTCATCGGCATCATGCATGCCTGGCTGAGCCAGCAGCCGGACACTCGTCACGCACTGCGGATGCTCTGGGGCGGCGTGGTTGCCGGG
>DPSI01000584.1:3777-4202 GCA_003527165.1 Pseudomonas sp. | reverse complement strand
TTGTTTCGACTTCTTCGTACCCCACCTGGCCATGCAACGAGTCTTCATAAAAGCGCTCGATGCCGGTCTTGCCGATATGGTGGGTGCCGCTGTAATTGACCGGATCGAGCTGCTTGACCTCCGCCTCGTTGATCCGGCCGACGTAGCCGACCGAATGCGCGAAGTGTTCACCCTGCGGGTAATGCCGAACCAGCTGCGCCGCGACCTCGACGCCAGGCAGGCGGAACTGGTCCACGGCGATGCGAGCGATCTGCTCCTCGGACAGCTCGTACATGATCGGCACCGGTTCGAATGGCCGCCGCCCCTGTAGCACCCGCTTCTCAAACAGCTCGCGCTCTTCGCTCGACAGCTCCAGCACCTCGACCACGGTATCCAGCGTCTTGCGCCAATCTTCGGCGCGTTCGCGGGTCACCGTCAGGCTGAAA
>DPSI01000584.1:0-3641 GCA_003527165.1 Pseudomonas sp. | reverse complement strand
TCGGTCGGTTGTCGGCAATGATCTTGCCAGTCCTATCGAAGATCAACCCCCGATTGGGCGGAATGGGCTGGACATGGACACGGTTGTTTTCCGACAGTGTGGAATGATGCTGGTACTGCACGACCTGGAGATAATACAGGCGTGCAATCAACACCCCGATGAGCAGCAATACCATCGCTCCGCCCACGAACACCCGCTGACGCACCAGACGGGCGTCCTTTTCGTGGTCCTTGAGGGGAATCGGCTGGGACATCTTGTGTTCGGCTGTACTACTTGTGGTAAGGGTGACCCGACAGCAACGTCCAGGCGCGATAGATCTGCTCGCCGATGAGAATGCGCACCAGCGGATGTGGCAAGGTCAGCGGTGACAGCGACCAGCGTTGCTCACTGCGCGCGCAAACCTCGGCGGCCAGCCCTTCCGGCCCTCCCACCATCAGGTTGACGTTGCGCGCATCGAGCCGCCAGCGCTCCAGTTCGGCGGCCAGCTGCTCGGTGCTCCACGGCCGCCCCGTCACTTCCAGCGTGACGATTCGCTCGCCGGGCTGCACCTTCGCCAGCATGGCCTCGCCTTCCTGGCGAATCAACCGCGCCACGTCGGCGTTCTTGCCGCGCGTATTGAGCGATATTTCGTGCAGTTCCAGCGGCAGTTCGGACGGCAGACGCTTGGCATATTCATGCCAACCATCTTCGACCCAACGCGGCATCTTCGAGCCCACCGCAATCAACTTGATCCGCACGGATCGCGCCCTATTCCTGCTCGCCCGCGTGATGCGCGCGGCTCTGCTCGGCGCCCTGCCAGAGGCGCTCGAGGTCATAGAACTGGCGAGTCGGCACCTGCATGACATGCACCACCACATCGCCCAGGTCGAGCAAGGCCCATTCGCCGCCGTCCAGCCCTTCACTGCCGAGCGGGCGCACACCCTGCTCCTTGACCTTTTCCAGCACGTTGTCGGCCAGAGACTTCACGTGACGGCTGGAGGTACCGCTGGCGATCACCATGAAGTCGGTGACGCTGGTCTTGCCGCGGACATCGATGGTGGTGATGTCGGTGCCTTTCAGATCTTCCAGGGCGCTAACGGCCAGCTGGACCAAAGAATCATTTTGCATAGCTTGAAACAACCTCAGTTCGACGCCCGGTACAGTCCGTGCGCGTTGATATAAGCCAGTACGGCGTCGGGCACCAGGAAACGGACCGACCGGCCGCTGGCCAGAAATTGACGAATTCGCGTCGCCGACACCTCGAGAGGCGCCTGCCATACGAAGGCGATCTGCCCGTTGCTACCGGCAAGCGTCAACGGATCGGTCACGCTGCGTGCCGCCAGCAGATCCCGCAGCGCTTCCGGCGCCTCGCTGTCGGCATCCGGTCGTTGCATGACGAGGATATGACAGTGCTGAAGCAGTTCTTCCCAGCGATGCCAGCCAGGCAGCCCGCAAAAGGCATCCCAGCCGACAATGAGGAAAATCTGATCATCCTGCGCCACCTCGTCACGCACAGAAACCAGCGTGTCGAGGGTATACGACGGCTTGTCGCGCTCCAGCTCGCGCGCGTCGACCGTCAGCGGGGGCAGGTCCTGCACGGCCAGCCGGACCATGGCCAGACGGTCCTGTGCAGAGCTGTTCGGTGTTTCACGGTGTGGCGGGCGAAAATTCGGAACCAGACGAACCTCATCGAGCCCGAGCGTTTCGGCCACCTCCAGCGCCCCTCGCAAGTGCCCGATGTGCACCGGATCGAAGGTACCACCGAGTACGCCGATGCGCCTTGGCGTGCGAGTAGCGCTCATCAAGTCCGCACGTGGCCGTCGCCGAAGACCACGTACTTCTCGCTGGTCAGCCCTTCCAGGCCAACCGGCCCGCGCGCATGCAACTTATCGGTGGAAATGCCGATTTCTGCACCCAGGCCGTATTCGAATCCGTCCGCGAAACGCGTGGAAGCATTGACCATCACCGACGCGGAGTCGACTTCGGTGATGAAACGGCGGGCATCGGTGAAGTTTTCCGTGACGATTGCGTCGGTATGCTGCGAACCGTAGCGGTTGATGTGTTCGATCGCCTCATGCAGGGAATCGACCAGCCGGATCGACAGGATCGGCGCGTTGTATTCGGTGGACCAATCTTGTTCATTCGCGGCCAGCACATCGCCACCGAGCAGCTCGCAGGTACGCGGGCAACCGCGCAACTCGACGCCCTTTTCGCGGTAGATGGCGGCCAGCGGCGGCAGCACGCGGCCGGCAATGGCAGCATGAACCAGCAGCGTTTCCATGGTGTTGCAAGGCGCGTAGCGCTGGGTCTTGGCGTTGTCGGCGACCCGGACGGCCTTGTCGATGTCGGCGGCCTGGTCGATGAAGACGTGGCAGATGCCGTCCAGGTGTTTGATCACCGGCACCTTGGCATCGCGACTGATGCGCTCGATCAAACCCTTACCACCGCGCGGCACGATGACATCGACGTACTCTGGCATGGTGATCAGCGCGCCGACGGCCGCTCTGTCGGTCGTCTCGACGACCTGCACCGCTGCCGCCGGCAACTCGGCCTCGGCCAGCCCCAGCTGGATGCAGCGAGCAATCGCCTGGTTCGAGTGAATCGCTTCCGAGCCGCCGCGCAGAATGGTGGCGTTACCCGATTTGAGGCACAGGCTGGCGGCATCGATGGTCACGTTCGGCCGCGATTCGTAGATGATGCCGACCACGCCCAGCGGCACGCGCATCTTGCCGACCTGAATGCCCGAAGGCAGATAGCGCATGTCACGAACCTCGCCGATGGGATCGGGCAGGCTCGCGACCTGACGCAGCCCCTCGATCATATCGTCGATGCGTGCCGGGGTCAGCGCCAGGCGATCGAGCATGGCCTCGTCCAGACCATTCGCGCGCCCTGCCGCGAGGTCACTCTGGTTGGCACTGACCAGCTCTTCGCGCGCGGCATCGAGCGCAGCGGCGGCGGCGTGCAGCGCCCGATTCTTCTGCGCTGTGGTGGCACGCGCGAGCACGCGCGACGCCTCGCGCGCGGCGCGACCGAGGCGGGTCATGTAGTCGAGTACGGACTCGGTCATGGTCTGGCTGGCCTGACTGGAGGGAAAGCGGCTGATTATAGCCACCCTCGCGCCTCGCGCACAGCGGCGCCGGGCGAATGGCTGTAAAGCGGCGAATACGGCTGGAACCATGCCACCCGACACGGCGCGCGCCCACCATAAGGGCCCCGAGACCGAGCCGCCGGGCGGAGCCGGTCGCCGGTACATCAGCATTATCATGGCAATGGTTTGAAACCGGCGCACCAGCTGCCAGGTCGAAACCGTCTCGATTCAAGGAAAAACCCATGCCCGAATGGCTCACCGCACTCACCGGCTGGCTCGCTGAAAATCCACAGTGGCTAGGCCTGAGCCTGTTTCTCGTGGCCTGCCTGGAATGCCTGGCCGTGGTCGGCTTGCTGATGCCCGGCACCGTACTGGTGTTCGCCATCGCTGTGCTCGCCGGCAGCGGCGTACTGAGCCTAGGCGAAACATTGCTGTTGGGGTATGCCGGTGGCCTGTTGGGCGACCTGCTGTCCTACGGACTGGGCCGGCGCTATCACCAAAACATTCGCAGCATGCGCGGCCTGCGCGACCATCCCGAGTGGCTGACCCGGGCAGAGCTGTACGTCGAGCGCTA
>DPSI01000240.1:632-5970 GCA_003527165.1 Pseudomonas sp. | reverse complement strand
CGGGCACGCGACCTGGCGTTGGAAGTGCCGCCGGTACCCCTGGAAGCGGTGATGAGCAACGACGTCTGGGCGCTGGTCTACGACCGCTTGGCGGCTTTGGCCGGCGACCACCGGACCACGCTAGTGTTCGTCAACACGCGGCGGATGGCCGAGCGCGCCGCCCGGTATCTCAGTGAGCGCCTCGGCAACGCCATGGTCGCGGCGCACCATGGAAGTCTGGCGCGCGAACAGCGATTGGACGCCGAGCAGCGCCTCAAGCGCGGCGAGCTGCGAGTGCTGGTGGCCACCGCCTCGCTGGAGCTGGGCATCGATATCGGCGATGTGGACCTGGTCTGCCAGCTCGGTTCGCCGCGCTCCATTTCCGCCTTCCTGCAACGCGTCGGTCGTGCTGGGCATCAGGTCGCTGGTGTCTCGAAAGGGCGACTGTTCCCCAATTCGCGCGACGACCTGATCGAATGCGCCGCCTTGCTCGACAGCGTCCGCCGCGGCGAGCTGGATACCCTGGTGATTCCCGATGCGCCGCTGGACGTGCTGGCGCAGCAGATCATCGCCGAAGTGTCCTGCCGCGAATGGCAGGAAGACGCACTGCTGGCGCTGATCCAGCGGGCCATGCCTTATATGACGTTCAGCGAGCAGCGCTATCAAGCGCTGCTGGCGATGCTCGCCGAGGGCTACACCACTCGCCACGGCCCGCGGGGTGCCTATCTGCACCGTGACGTGGTCAACCATAGCCTGCGCGGTCGACGCGGCAGTCGCCTGACTGCGCTGACCTCCGGCGGGACCATCGCCGACAACGCCGACTATGCGGTGCTACTCGAGCCGCAGGGCTTCAACATCGGTACGGTGAATGAGGACTTCGCTGTGGAAAGCCTGGCCGGTGATGTGTTCCAGCTGGGCAATACCGCGTATCGCATCATCAGGATCGAGCCTGGGCGGGTTCGGGTCGAGGACGCCCAGGGCCAGCCGCCGAACATCCCGTTCTGGCTGGGCGAAGCGCCAGGACGCAGTGACGAGCTGTCGGCCGCCGTGGCCAGATTGCGTGAGGAGATAGATGGACGCTTAGCCAACGCAGAAGCCCTTAGGAGCGAGCTGGCTCGCGAATCTGACGCTGCCGAGGTATCGCCATTCGCGAGCAGGCTCGCTCCTACACGGGCGGAAGTCGCCGATGCTTCTGAGACCTCATCGAGGCTACAACCCGCCATCGACTGGTTCACAGATATCCTCGGCCTGCCAGAAGCCGCCGCCCGGCAAATCGTTGAATACCTGGCCCGTGCGCGTGCCGCCCTGGGCGCGCTGCCGACGCAGCAGCGCCTGATCATGGAGCGCTTCTTCGATGAGTCGGGCGGCACCCAACTGGTCATCCATTCGCCCTATGGCAGCCGGATCAACCGTGCCTGGGGCCTGGCGCTGCGCAAGCGTTTCTGCCGGACCTTCAACTTCGAGCTTCAAGCGGCAGCGACCGAGGACGCGATCATCTTTTCGCTCTCCACCAGCCACAGCTTCCCCCTCGAAGAAGTCTGGCGCTATCTGCATTCCAATAGCGCCGAGGCGGTACTGATCCAGGCGTTGCTCGATGCGCCGCTGTTCGGCGTGCGCTGGCGCTGGAACGCGACCACCGCATTGGCGCTGCCACGCATGGCCGGTGGGCGCAAGGTGGCACCCCAGCTGCAGCGGATGAAGAGCGAAGACCTGCTCGCCACCGTCTTTCCCGACCAGGTCGCTTGCCTGGAAAACATCGTCGGCGAGCGCGAGATTCCCGAGCACCCACTGGTGGCGCAGACCTTGGATGACTGCCTGCACGAGGCCATGGACAGCGAAGGCTGGCTGGCGCTGCTGCGACGCATCGAGGCAGGCGAGATCAAACTGCTGGCCCGGGACCTGCCGGCGCCTTCACCGCTGGCGATGGAGGTGCTCGGCGCGCGGCCTTATGCCTTCCTCGATGATGCGCCGCTGGAAGAACGCCGGACCCAGGCGGTGCTCAATCGGCGCTGGACCGATCCAGAGTCCAGCGATGATCTCGGCGCGCTGGATGCCGCCGCGATCGAGGCGGTGGGCGAGGAGGCGTGGCCCCAGGCACGCAATCCGGACGAGTTGCACGAGGCGCTGATGGGACTGGGCTGTATGGCCGAGGTCGAAGTGCAGGCCGACCCGCAGTGGTCCGCCTGGCTGAGCGAACTGGCCCGTGGCGGTCGGGCGACACGGATGCAGGTCGCCCAGGACCGCGCGCTCTGGTTGCCCATCGAACGTCTGAGTCTGTTGCAGTCGATCTACCCCAACGCCCGTTGCGAGCCGACGCTGGCGCCGCTGCCCGGCTTCGATCAGCAGTCGAGCGAGGATGATGCCTTGGTCGAGCTGATTCGTGCTCGCCTGACCGGCTTTGGCCCCTTGCCTGTTCCGCTGATCGCCCGACCACTGGCATTGCCGGCGTCCGCCATTGCCCTGGCACTGACCCGTCTGGAATCGGAAGGCTACGTGATGCGCGGCCGTTTCACAGCCGGCGCAAGTGAAGACGAATGGTGCGAGCGGCATCTCCTGGCGCGCATCCACCGTTATACGGTCAAACGCCTGCGCCGCGAGATAGAGCCGGTGGAGCGCGCGGATTTCATGCGATTCCTGTTCGACTGGCAGCACCTGTCCGAGGCGACACGGATGCAGGGCCGCGATGCGCTCGGCACAGTGGTCGAGCAACTTGAAGGCTTCCAGGCCGCCGCCGGAGCCTGGGAAAGCGCCCTGCTGCCTGCCCGTTTGAAGGACTACGGCGGCACCTGGCTAGACGAACTCTGCCGCTCTGGGCGCATTGTCTGGACGCGCCTGGCGGGGCGCATCAAGGCCAGCAGCGGGCCGGTGCGCGGCACGCCCATCGTGTTGCTCCCGCGTCGGCAGCTGGCGGCCTGGTACGATCTGGCGAGCGATGCATCGCAGCCGGAGCTGTCATCGCGGGCGCAGCGGGTATTCGGGACGTTGCAAGGGCAGGGCGCCTTGTTTTTCGACGAGTTGCAGCAGGACGCGCGGATGCTGCGCAGTGAACTGGAAGATGCGCTCGGCGAGCTGGTCGCGGTCGGGCTGGTTAATGCCGACAGCTTCGCCGGGCTACGCGCCTTGCTCGCGCCTGCCGCCAAGCGTTCGCGCAACAGTCGTCAGAGCCGAGGCGGCGCCTTCATCGGCGGCATGGCCGATGCGGGGCGCTGGGCCCTGGTGCGCAAGGGGTCGACGGTACCGGCTGAAACAGACCCGCCGCGCCGGCCAACGCTCGCCCCGCAAGCGTTGGAACACATCGCAATGACGCTGCTGCGCCGGTACGGCGTGGTGTTCTGGCGCCTGCTCAACCGGGAGGCGGACTGGCTGCCGCCCTGGCGTGAGCTGCTGCGCGTCTATCATCGCCTCGAAGCGCGCGGGGACATTCGCGGCGGTCGCTTCGTCGCGGGTGTGCCGGGCGAACAGTTCGCCCTGCCGGAGGCGGTGGGCCTGCTGCGCGAGGTGCGCAAACGACCGCATACAGGGGAGATGATCGCCGTCTCGGCGGTCGATCCGTTGAATCAGGTCGGCACCCTGCTGCCGGGCGAGCGCGTGCCGGCGGTCGCAGGCAACCGTATCCTCTATCGCGACGGTGTGCCGCTGGCATTGCTGATCGCCGGCAAACCGGAACTGTTGGCGGAACTGGACGAGGACGATCAGCGTAAGGCGCGGCAACTGCTGGCAGTGGCGCGGCGCTAGCGTATGGGAAGCGTCAAGTCGCTAGCTTCAAGAGGCAGTCCTGTGGCCTGCATTCGCCGCGGGTCGCGCCTCCCACTTGGAGCGGTATGCGCACCGGCTGCTTTTTGTGGGAGGCCCGCCCTCGGGGCGAAGCGGGGTGGAGCCGATGTGAGGCGGTAAGGTCTGATGTGAGCTTGAAGCTTGAAGCTCTCAGCCTCCAGCCCAACGCCGAAGGCCTGCCCCTCCGAGCCCGTCGGCCAGTCAACCCGCGACCAGCACCCGAATCGCCTCCAGGCGCAGCGCGGCTTTCTCCAGCATCGCCAGGCCCTCTTCACGCTGCTTGCGCACAGCTTCGATCTCGCTGTCACGCACGCTCGGGTTGACCGCTTGCAGCGCCGTCAGACGTGCCAGTTCCTCATCGAGGCTGGCCTTCAGGCGGCGCTGCGCTTCGGCAACGCGTTCGGCATGGCGCGGTGCAACCTTGGCTTCGGCGTCGGCGATCTGCGCGGCGAGCACATCGCGCTGGGCCTGGACGAACTTGTTGGCGCTGGCACGCGGTACGCTTTCCAGCTGGTCGGTGAGGGTTTCGAAGGCCACCTTCGGTGCCAGATCGTTGCCGTTCGAATCCAGCAGACAGCGCAGCGCCAGCGGCGGCAGGAAGCGGTTGAGCTGCAGCGCACGAGGCGCCACCACTTCGCTGACATAGAGCAGTTCCAGCAGCACGGTGCCGGGCTTGAGCGCCTTGTTCTTGATCAGCGCCACCGCGGTGTTGCCCATGGAGCCGGACAGCACCAGGTCCATACCGCCCTGCACCATGGGGTGTTCCCAGGTGAGGAACTGCATGTCTTCGCGGGCCAGCGCTTGCTCGCGGTCGTAGGTGATGGTTACCGCTTCGTCGTCGCCGAGCGGGAAGCTGGCGTCGAGCATCTTTTCGCTGGGACGCAGAATCAGTGCGTTTTCCGAATGGTCTTCGCTGTCGATGCCGAAGGCGTCGAACAGCTCTTCCATGTAGATCGGCAGGGCGAATTGGTCGTCCTGCTCCTCGATGGCTTCGACCAGCGCCTTGCCCTGTTCACCGCCGCCGGAGTTGAGTTCCAGCAGTCGGTCGCGGCCGGCATGCAGGTCGGCTTCCAGTCGCTCGCGTTCGGCGCGGGCTTCTTCGATGAGCGTCTGGAACTCGTCGTCGTCGCCTTCTTCCAGCTGATTCAGCAGCCGTGGCCCGAACTGATGCTGCAACGCGTTGCCGGTGGGGCAGGTGTTGAGGAAGGCGTTCAGCGCCTCGTGATACCACTTGAACAGACGTTCCTGCGGGCTGGTTTCCAGGTACGGCACGTGCAGCTGAATGACATGCGCCTGGCCGATCCGGTCGAGACGGCCAATACGCTGCTCCAGCAAGTCCGGGTGCGCCGGCAGATCGAACAGCACCAGATGATGGGCGAACTGGAAGTTGCGGCCTTCGCTGCCGATCTCGGAGCAGATCAGCACCTGTGCACCGAACTCTTCGTCGGCGAAGTAGGCTGCGGCGCGGTCGCGCTCGAGGATGCTCATGCCTTCGTGAAACACGGTGGCCGGAATGCCGGAGCGCACGCGCAGTGCGTCTTCCAGGTCCAGTGCGGTCTCGGCGTGGGCACAGATGACCAGCACA
>DPSI01000240.1:0-473 GCA_003527165.1 Pseudomonas sp. | reverse complement strand
CAGATGACCAGCACCTTGAATTTCTTCAGCATCTTCAGCGTGTCGATCAGCCACTCGACGCGGGGGTCGAAACTCCACCAGCGGTTCTGCGCGTCCGGCACTTCCTGCAGGCTCTGGAAGCTGACTTCCGGATACAGCTCGGCATGCTCGCCCAACGGCAGTTCCAAGTACTCAGCGGGGCAGGGCAGCGGATAAGCGTGTAGCTGACGCTCCGGGAAACCACGCACGGCGGCGCGGGTATTGCGGAACAGCAGGCGCCCGGTGCCGTGGCGGTCCAGCAATTCGCGAATCAGTCGGCTGCTGGCTTCGATGTCGCCATCGGTAGCGGCGGCAAGCAGCGCTTCGCCCTCGGCGCCGAGGAAACCGTGAATGGTCTGGTGCGCTTCGGTCGACAGGCGGCCTTCGTCGAGCAGCTCCTGTACGGCGCGGGCGACCGGCTGGTAGCTGGCGCTTTCGGCGCGGAAGGCTTCCAG
>DPSI01000003.1 GCA_003527165.1 Pseudomonas sp. | reverse complement strand
CACGGTTGCTTCTCGCGGATAATCATCCAGCATGATCCATAGCGGCTGCTGGAATTCATTCAACAGGTCGACGAGATCCTGCTGCACGTCCCCGCTTGCTACGGATGAGCTGTTCAGCACCCGACTGAGCTGGGAATAAAGCGCTTCGGCAGAAAAAGGCCGGCCACCGATATCGAGCCAGACGAGATGGGTATCGGCGGGTACCAACCGAGCGCACTCGTTCATCAGCACGCTTTTGCCAAATCCAGCCGGCGCGCAGGTCAAACGCAGCCGACAACGGGCCTCGAGCAGCGCATCGACCAGCCGAGGTCTGGGAATATACAAAGGAGGAAGACGTGGAATAGTCGCAACTTGAACCTGCGCGGCGGCTTCTGTGCTGATTGCACCCGGGTTGAAGCGTACGGACATAGCGAGGTTTCTCTTATTCGTATCAGTCCATTGAGGAACGCGATGAGCGCAGCCGTCAGGACCTGCTCCGGGGCCCTGGCGAACGTGAACCGTACCGGTGCGCTTATGCGATCACAACCTGCACGATTACGCCGCTTTTGTCGACTCGTGCAAAGCGCTCAGCCTGTTCGACCAATGCTCGGCCCAGCTAATGGCGAAAAAGTATCATCCTCCGCTTGGTAAGAAAAAAAAAGGCGGCCAACCGGCCGCCTTATTCATTAGATGGATGTTATGCGATCAGCGCACCCCGGCGTTTCGCAGCGCGGCGGGAGTGAAGTCCCGAGCCGACGTCTTGTAGCCGAACTCATGCGCTTTTTCTTCGTTGCTCATGCCGATCGCAATGTAGCGACCGGAGATCACGTCATACAGCGCTTCGAACGCATAGGCAGGGACCTTGTGCTGGTAGTACTGCAACAAGTGCGCCTCACCTACGCGCCACAACTGGCCGCGACCGTCGTAGAGCTCGGACTGAGCAATTTGCCAGGTATCTTCGTCAACGAAGAAGCGGCGCTTGGCATAAATATTACGTTCGCCGTCCTTGAGGTTGGCTTCGATCTCCCAGACGCGGTGCAACTCATAACGTGCCAGGTCCTGGTTAACGTGCCCGGCCTTGATGATGTCGCTGTACTTCACATCGCTGGAGTTGATGTCAAAGCTGTTGTACGGGATATACAGCTCTTTCTTGCCAACCAGTTTCCAGTCGTAACGGTCGGGGGCACCGCTGAACATGTCGAAGTTATCGGTAGTCCGCATACCGTCAGCGGCTGTGCCCGGACCGTCATAGGCGACCTGCGGGGCACGACGCACACGACGTTGACCCGCGTTGTAGATCCAGGCCTGACGTGGCTCCTTTACCTGGTCCAGCGAGTCATGCACCAGCAGCACGTTACCGGCGAGGCGCGATGGAGCCGTTACCCGCTGCTTGAAGAACAGCAGCGCGTTCTTGGCGCGCTCCGGATCCAGATCCGTCATGTCGCTCGGGAACGCCACTTCATCCTCGAAGTGCACCAGGGTGTAGCTGCCATTGGTCTGCGGTGTGGCCTGTACGATATTGCGGCGAACGTTGCCACCCCGATAGCGGGTGATGTGGTTCCAGACGACTTCCAGACCGTTTTTCGGAATCGGGAAAGCGTAGTAGCGGCTGTCGGCGAAATTGTCGACCCCATTGCCCCCACCAACCAACTCGGTATTCAACGCACTTTTCTTTGCTGCTTCGTAAATGCTGTCCGGCACGGCAGCGCTGCGATGTGTCGGGAATACACGAATCTTGTAGGTTTCTGGATAACGCTTGAACATCGCCTGCTGGCCCGCGGTCAGCTTGTCCTTGTATTGGTCGACGTTCTGCGCAGTGATGACGAACTCGGGCTGCTCATCCTTGAAGGGATTAGTCACATGCCCGTCGCTCAGCGGTGCTGCATCGGTAGCCAGGCCCCCGGTCCACTCAGGGATGGTTCCATCGGCGTTGCCAGCCTTCTCAGCACCGAGCGGGGTCAGGGAGCTTCCAAGCTTTGCGGCTTCCTCGGGAGATACGGCAGCCATAACGCTGCTTGCAAGCAGCGAAAGGGCTAAGACACTGAATAGTTTTCTTGTTGTTTTCATACGTTTCCAGTTCCTCTTGATCTTGTTTTGGCCGGAGGCCTTGTATGACGCTTGTCGTCCGGCGGAGCTCTTTATCAGTCTCCGCACGGCGACACCTGAAGCGGCCTCCTTAGAAATTCACGCCCACGCTGAACGCGAGAAAATCACGATCGACCAGTGTGTTGTAGTCCCCGCCGAAAAAGTCTGTGTACGACAGGCTGGCGGTATAAGTATTTTGATATTCGGCATCGACTCCGACACTAACGGCCTTGGCGCCCTCATTGAACAGGCCGTTCGGTCCGTAACCGTCCACATCGTGAGAGAAAGACAGGTTAGGAGTGAGGTTCACCCCTGCGAAAACGTTGCTGTAGTTGGCGAGTGCACGTAGACGGTAACCCCAGGAATTAGCGGTCACGAAGCCGTTGGTGCCATAGGCAGCCAACTGTGCAGGATCGTCAGGAGTTCCGTAGATCGCGTCACGGCCATAGCGGAGTTCGCTTGTGCTCTCTAGACCGCCCACATGTGCATAGCCGATTTCACCCACCAACGTTACACGGCCGGCGCCCAATACCTGA
>DPSI01000004.1 GCA_003527165.1 Pseudomonas sp. | reverse complement strand
GGCCAGCGGCCAGGCGTATCGGTGCGAGCGGGTTACGCAGCTCATGAGCCAATGTTGCGAGAAATTCGTCCTTGCGCCGATCCGCCTCCAGGATCGCCTGCTCCTGGTGCTTTGCTTCGGTCACGTCGGCAAACCAGACGGCGACACTTTGCTCGTACGGGGTGGCGACCAGGCGAACCCAGCGATCACCGCCGAACGCGGTGCTGCGCATGACCACATCATGAGGCTGCTGGTAGGTCGCCACCGCCACGAGCTTCTCCAAGGCCTGCGTGTTGGCGTGCGGGCCAAGCACCTCGGTCAGGCGGCAACCGGTCAGCCCCTCTACCGTTCCGCGCAGGGCGGCGGCTCCCGTCGGGTTGATGAAAGCCAGCAGAAAATCCGTCACCTGGCCGGTCGCATCGTGCAGCGTCGAGAGGATGCTGAACGGCACTGTGGACGAATCCAGTGCCACCCGCAGTCGCTGCTCGAACATGCCGGCCTTGGTCTGGGCCCGTGCGCGATCGATGAAGACGGCGGCGAGACCCGACGCGAGGTCAGCCAGGCGCACCTCGCGTTCGGTGGGAAGCCTTGGCTCACGGAGCTGAACGGTCAGGGCCCCAAGAACACTGCCGTCGCTGTGCCTGATGGGCGTGGCGTGTACCGAGCGGAAGCCCTCGGTTCGGGCTAGCGGAACGAGCTCGGCAAAACGCGGATCCGCTTCGGTATCCGCGACCGTCACACGCTGGCCTTCCAGAACTGCGTCGACATCCACACGGCCCTTGAAAGACAAGTCGTCCAGCTGCTCCAGCGAGCGGGGCGAGGAGCCTTGAGACGCATGAACGCGCAACGAAGCATTCCCCTCACTGAGGGTCAGCAATCCGTGCTCCGCTCCGTGCAGCTCGCATAGAACCTCGACGATCCTCTGTAACTGAGCATCCAACGTTGGCAGTTGGAGCAGTTGGTTGCCGAGTGCCTGTAGCGATTTCAAATCGCTGACCTGCTCGGTGAGATCCTGCTGAGCCAGCTCCAGCCTAGACAGCATGCTGTCGCGCTCCGCCTCGCTCGCCTGACGTGCCTGCGCAGCGGCTGCCAGGGCCCGCCCCACCTCGCGCACTTCTTCGATTTCGCTGTCCGGCGCCTGAGGCACCGACTGGCCTCGACCGATAGCCTGCGCTGCCCGGCGCAACTGACGCATCGGTAGGTTGATCCGTCGCGTCGCGAACAATGCCGCTGCGACTGCGAACAGCAGGGATAACAGCAGCCCACCGCCGTAAAGCGTGAAGGCCCTGACAGCGCCAGCCTGGACTTCGTCGGTGGGTACGCCGGTTGCTATCACCCATTTCGAGGGGTACAACCGCACGAACGCGGTGAAAACCGCTCCTCCCTCGACGGTTGTCGTCATGTCCATGCCTTCTTCCGCCTTATCCTCTTCCAGCAATTTCGCCAGGGTTGGAGAAGCGGGCTGTCCAAGCGTCTCGACATGGCGATGGGACCTGGCGATGCGCAAACCATTGGCATCCAGCACAGTGGTCACCCAGCCCTTCGGCAGCCGCCGATTGCTGATGACGTCGCCGACGGCCCCGGGTTCAAGCACCGCTGTCAGTACGTAACGAATATCCCCGCCGACACGTACCGGTACGCGCAACGGGACCCCCCAGGTTCCGCCAGGGCCTTGCCCTATGTTGCCGACCTGCGGTTCGCTCGTTCGCAACAGATCAGCGAAACTTTCCGGGTCCGCAATCGCGCTGGATTCAGGTGAGTTATGCAAAGAGACGCGACGGATGACCTCGCCCTCCGGCGAAATGATC
The DNA here is from genome assembly GCA_003527165.1 of Pseudomonas sp. Classification (GTDB taxonomy): domain Bacteria; phylum Pseudomonadota; class Gammaproteobacteria; order Pseudomonadales; family Pseudomonadaceae; genus Stutzerimonas. The sequence goes on along the minus strand of DPSI01000004.1, from coordinate 789 downwards.
AGCAGCGAATGCCAACCAGGAACCGTCGGCAGTACACGCTGGGCCATCTCGGCGAAACTGTCGATCGCGCCATCTTCGAGCAGCGACGACTGCGACAATGCCTGTAACACGTTCAGGGAGCGCACGAGTTCCAGCTCGACCGCCGTAGCGGCCAGACGCGTTGCCTCGAGACTGCGCTGCTTGGCCATTTCCTTCTGGTCGCTGACGATCGATAGCAGGCCCAGGCCAGCGATCAGGGCCAGAGGCAGGATTCCAGCAAGCGCGATGGTCAGCAGACGACTGCGCAACGGTACCGACCGAGCCGGTTTCGCTCCACTTGCATGACTCAAGATAGCGTTACCCCTGATACCCCGATTGGATGAGGGCATGAATATCGTTATACGCACATAGCAGCGCGACGTCGGCATGACTCAACGTCCTCGACGTTGCAAAAAAGGTGCAGTGCCGGATCGAACGCTTTAGCTTAAGCGATTCGTGACGACGATTCTCAACTCCGCGGCATTTCGTTCAAGCCGGTCCATTTCTTCCGTCTGGCTCACAGATAGCGAAGGGATATTCGATAGACCATTCAGAAAGGAAATTGACATGCTCGAACTGCGGCCCGGCTGCGAATGTTGCAACACCGACCTGCCACCAGAGGCGCCCGATGCGTTGATCTGTTCCTTCGAGTGCACCTTCTGCAAAACGTGTGCAGAGATCGAACTCGGCTTCGTCTGCCCCAACTGTGGCGGGGAGTTGGTCGCCCGTCCACGCAGGCCTGCCGAGAAGCTCGCCAACAATCCCGCGTCC
>DPSI01000531.1 GCA_003527165.1 Pseudomonas sp. | reverse complement strand
GGCGGATTCCCGCAGTACTACGGCGAGCGCGCCGAGCGCCACGTGATTGAAGTCGACGCTATTACTCACCGGCAAGCCCCGATGTTCCACACTATCGTCGGCGGCGGGCTGGAGCACCTGCTGCTCGGCGGCATCCCGCGCGAGGCGACCATGCTCGCGCACCTGCGCCGCAGCTTCCCCTGCGTACGCGACGTGCACCTTGCGCGCGGCGGCGTGTGCCGTTATCACCTTTATGTGCAGATCGAAAAGCGCTCCGAAGGCGAGGCGAAGAACGTGATTCTCGGCGCACTCGGTGGCCACTACGACATCAAGCACGTGGTGGTGGTCGACACCGACGTCGACATCCACAACCCCACCGAGGTCGAGTGGGCGGTGGCCACCCGCTTCCAGGCCGACCGCGACCTGGTGCTGATCCACGAATCCCAGGGCTCCAAGCTCGACCCCTCGACCCGCGACGGGGTCGGCTCGAAGATGGGCTTCGACGCCACCGTGCCGCTGGCGGCGCCGCCGATGCGCTTCAAGCGCATCCGCGTCCCGGGCGAGACCGAGGTCGACCTCGGCGCGGTCAGCCAGCCGGCCGGCGCCGACTGGCAGCGACTGTTCGGCCAGCCGCACAACGGCTGACCGGCGGCTGACGCGCGGCGTACTGCGACGCGCGTCAGCGAGCGGGCCCGACGATCAACCGTAGGGACCCCGCCTTCTCTCGACGCTCAGGCGCTCAGGCGGTCCCCGAGCTGCCGGCCCACAAGGCGCCAGATCCGGGACGCCACCCGCTCAGGTCAAGACAGGCAAGGGCACGGCGCCCTCGCCCATAGCTGAAAAACAAGCACAAGCAGCTTTGCCGGACAGGAGAATCAGATGCAGCAGGCACGACATTTCATCGAGGGGCAGTGGTGCGACGACGGCCAGTGGGCCGACAGCCTCGACCCCGCCAACGGCGAACTCATCGGCCGCTTCGCCGACGGCGGCGAAGCCCAGGCCCGCGCCGCGGTCGAGGCCGCTGCACGCGCCTTCGAAAATCCGCAGTGGTCGCAGAATCCGCGCCTGCGCCAGCAGTTGATGCTGGACTGGGCGGCCGCGCTGAAGAGCCGCCAGGAGGAACTGGCGAGCCTGCTCACCCGCGAGAACGGCAAGGCGCTGGCGCAGTCGCGCGGCGAAATCGGCGGCGCCATCTCGGAAATCCTCTATTACGCCGGCCTCGCGCGGCACAACCCCGGCCACGTGCTGGAAGTCGCGCCGGGCGAGTTCTCCACCATGCTGCGCGAACCGGCCGGCGTGGCCGCGCTGATCATCCCGTGGAACGCCCCGGCGGTGCTGCTGGTGCGCGCGCTGGCCCCGGCGCTGGCGGCCGGCTGCACCTGTGTGATCAAACCGTCGCCGCAGACCGCGCTGTTCAACGCTGCCTTCCTCGCCCCGCTGCTGGAGCTGCAGGGCCTCGCACCCGGGGTGGTCAACCTGTTCGCCGAAACCGGCCATGCCGGCGCGGCCCATCTGGTCGCCACGCCGAAGGTAGACGTGCTCAGCTTCACCGGCTCCACCGCCACCGGCACGCGAATCATGCAGGACGCCGCGCCGACCATGAAAAAGCTGTCGCTGGAGCTCGGCGGCAAATCCTGTTGCCTGGTACTGGAGGACGCCGACATAGCCGCGGTAGCGCCGAAGCTTGCCACCGCCGCGACCATCATCTCCGGCCAGCAGTGCACCGCCGCGCGCCGCGTGCTGGTGCATGCCAGCCGTGCAGCGGAATTGAAGAAGACTCTCGCCGCGGCACTTGGCGAGGTGCGTCTCGGCCACGGACTGGAAACCACCACGCAAATGGGTCCTCTGATCGACTGGCGCTCACGCGACCTGGTCGATCAGCGCATTCGCGAATCCATGGATAGCTGCGACGAAATTCTACTGGCGGGAGGGCGGCCAACCGGCGCGCTAGAGCGCGGCGCCTTCCTCTCTCCGACCCTGATAGCCCATCAGGACAGCGGCGCGTTTTTCTGCCAGGAAGAAATCTTCGGCCCGCTGTTGGTGCTGGAAACGTTTGAGGATGAAGCCGAGGCCGTGCGCCGCGCTAATCACACAGAGTTTGGCCTTTCCGCCAGCGTCTGGACGCAGGACGGCGCCCGCGCCATGCGTTTAGCCCGGGCCCTGCGCAACGGCACGGTGTGGATCAACGATCACAACAAGCTGTTCGCCGAGGCGGAAACCGGCGGCTACCGCAAGAGCGGCCTGGGGCGCCTGCACGGCTACGACGCGCTGCTGGATTTTACAGAGCTCAAGCACGTCTACCAGAATGTCGGCACTTTATAGACCGGCATCGACGAGGTTGAGATGGAACTGCGCCAGCTGAAATACTTCACCTGTCTGTACGAGGAAGGGTCGGTCACCAAGGCGGCGCAGCGGCTGAACATCGTCCAGCCGGCCCTGTCGATGCAGATCGCCAAGCTGGAAGAGGAGCTCGGCCAGCCGCTGTTCGAGCGCACGCCCAAGGGCATGACGCCGACCGAGGCCGGGGTGCAGGCCTATCGCCTGTTCATGCCGATCCTCGGCGAGCTGCTCGAGGCGCGCCAAACGCTGATCGACCGCAGCGGCGAGATCGGCGGGCGGATCAACGCCGGGCTGATCGCCTCGGCGGCCAACCAGGCGCTGGCCAGTACCCTGGCCTACTTCGTCGAGCACCACCCGGACGTCGAGCTGCAGGTCAGCTACGGCTACAGCCAGGACCTGATCGACCGCGTGCTGTCCGGCGCGCTGGACTTCGCGGTGATCAACCAGAGCTTCCAGCAGGAACACCTGCACCGCATCGATATCCTCGACGAGGAATTGCTAGTGGCCACCGGCGCCACCACCCGGTTGCGCATCCCCACCCCGGTGCCGCTCACGGCCCTGGGCCAGCTCAAGCTGGTGCTGCCGTCGCGCCGCCATGGCTTGCGTATCGTCATCGACCAGGCGCTAGCGGCCCAAAACATCGAACTATCGCCGCACATGGAACTCGACGATCTGACCGTGATCGAGAGCTTTCTGCGCCGCAGCGACTGGATCAGCGTGTTGCCTGCAACCGTGCTACAGCGCGGCCTCGAGGAAGGCGCCATACGCGCCTATCCGCTGGCCTCGCCCGGCATTACTCGGCGGATGGTCTGCGTGCACGACGCTCGGCGTCCGCTGACCCCGGCGGCGACGCTGTTCATCGACATCATCAGCAAGACGCTTGGCACCGCGCTCAATGCCATCCACTTCTACAAGGAAGGCGCCCTCCAGGATGCAGACCATGAACTCAGCTAATCCCCGCCCGCAGCGGCTCGTCATCGGCATCTCCGGCGCGTCCGGCGCGATCTACGGCGTGCGCCTGCTGGAGCTGCTGCGCGACACGCCGATCGAGACCCACCTGGTGGTGTCCAAATCGGCGCTGATCACGCTGTCCCACGAGACCGGGCTGTCCTGGTCGCAGCTCAAGCCGATGGCGACGGTGTGCTACTCCAACCAGGACATCGGCGCGGCCATCGCCAGCGGCTCGTTCAAGACCATGGGCATGGTCGTCGCGCCCTGCTCGGTGCGCTCGATGTCGGAGATCGCCAGCGGGGTGACCTCCACCCTGCTGACCCGCGCCGCC
>DPSI01000239.1 GCA_003527165.1 Pseudomonas sp. | reverse complement strand
AACGCCAACGCCAACGCCAACACCGGCACCGGCACCGGCCGCGCCCAGCAGCGCTTACAGTGCCGGACTGAACAGCTTCACCAACGAAGACTGGGACAACGGCATCTACCGTAAGGCGGCTGGCTTCTCGATCCCCGATACCGCCGCCAACAAGGCAGCGTTCGTTACCGGTGCATCGGTGAAACTGGCGGATGGCCAGGTACGCAAAGTGGCTGCGGTCTATGACGTGGGCGCCCACCTCTCCGTCATGCTGAGCGGCTCGGCACTGTCTGCCAGCGCCGTCGGTTATCCGAAGACCATCAGCGTAGTGTCCAGCACCAGCGGCACCACCACGCCTCCGGCTAGCGCCCAGCCCGCTCCGGCACCGGCACCGGCTCCGACGCCTGCTCCGGCGCCTTCTACTCCGGTTGTCAGTGACGGCAGCGGTATCGATCTGGTCGGTGTGAACTTTGGTTCGGGCGTATTCGATCCTTCGAACGTTCCGGGTATTTACAACAAGGGCTACACCTACGCCGACGAGTCCTATTACAAGCGGCATGCCGGCCTTGGTTTCAAACTGGTGCGTTTGGGCTTTCTCTGGGAGCGCATCCAGCCCAAGCTGGGTACTGAGCTGGACGCAGCTGAATTGGGTCGCATCAAGCAATCGCTGGACTATGCGCAGAAGTACGGCATCAAGGTCATCCTTGATATGCACAACTACTACCGTTACTACGGCAAAGTGATCAACTCGCCGGAAGTACCGCGGGCGCAGTTCGCTGAAACCTGGCGCAAGATCGCGGTGCAGGTGTCCAAGCACCCGGCGCTGTATGGCTACGGTCTGATGAACGAGCCGTACAACACCGGTAACAACCTTTGGCCGCAGACTGCACAGGCCGCCGGACAGGCGATCCGTAAGGTCGACCCGACCAAGTGGATCATGATTGCTGGTGATCGCTATTCCAGCGCCTTCCACTGGCAGAAGTACAACACCCAGTTGATCAACGATCCGTGGATGCGCGATCCGAAGAACAACCTGGTCTACGAAGCACACCAGTATCTCGATTACGACTACTCGGGTACCTATAGCAATCGTGCCGAAACCTTCGCTCCAATGCTGGGTGTCGAGCGAGTCAAGCCGTGGGTCGAGTGGCTGAAGAAGAACAAGCTGCGTGGTTACATCGGTGAGCATGGCATTCCGGACTTCTCTCCGTCTGCCGTAGTCGCTACTGACAAGCTGCTGGCGTACCTCGCTGAGAACTGCATCCCGAGCACCTACTGGGCAGCCGGTCCGCGCTGGGGTGAGAACATCATGGCACTGGACGTTGCAAGCGGTAAGCACCGTCCACAGCTGGCACCGCTGCAAAAGCATGCCGCTGCAAAGAAAACTTGCTCCACCATCGGTCCGCTGTAACCGCGACCGGTATATAAAGAAACGGGCCATTCGGCCCGTTTTTTTTTGTCTCTTGAATATTGCTGGACCCAACAACAGTGCAACTCGTCGGCTGCGGTTTCGCTCCGCGCTAGTTTAAGAAGATGACCTCGGTTGATCCGATCGTGGTTATCGTTGAGTTTCCCGTTTCGCTTGTTGGTGATGGCGTTGCGCTTAAACCCAATTAGTACGCGGGGTATCGCCAGATTGAGGGCAACTTGCCATTAAGCAGGAGCCCATGAAGTTGCGGGTAAAATCGATTTTCTAAAACTGGACCGCTCTACTTGAGGGCGCTCCGAAATAATGGAACTCGAAAATATCGCCCCGGTCACCTTATATGCGCGCACCGAAAATTACACAGTTCGCGGTTCACCGCAGGTGCTGTGTTCCTACGGACCGTGGTCTTCCGGCCAAGCCATATAAAAGGTGAATTAAATGACTACACCCGACGAAGAAATCACCGGTTACGGTGGCCAACCCAAGACCGGCCCCAATTCCACCTCTGCGACATCGACTTCCGCCACTGACCAGTCGGCTTCCAGCACCGGGACCAGGCACGTGACCGAGGATGCCAAAGCCAAGGCGAAACAAGCCGCCGATGAGGTGAAAACCCAAGGCAAGAGTCAGCTCGAAGGCTATCGCGAAACCGCCGCCGATGAACTCGAAAAAGTCGCTCAGAGTGCCAAGGCCGCTGCTCAGGAACTGGAGGGGCAGGATCGTCTGGGTCTGTCCAACTATGTTTCTACGATGGCGCAGAGCATGGTCAGGCTCTCCGATGACCTGCGCGGCAAGAGCGTGGACGAGCTGTTTCAGGACGTGAATCGGTTGGCGCGGGACAATCCGGGACTGTTCATTGCCGGCAGCGTCGCGCTGGGTTTCGGGCTGACCCGCTTTGCTCGCGCATCCGGCAAACGAGCTGCGCAGGGCGACTATGGCCATCACGACAATTCCACCTCGTTTTCCTCATCGAGCAGCCAGTATGGCTCGTCTCGTAGTGAGCATCTCTCCGAGCAGGACGAGCTCAACGATCGCCTGAGCACCGGCGAACCGGGAACCATCGGCAGTATAAGCAACGCCGGGGTTTCGTCCGCGACCAGTACCTCCCGCTCTACCCCCACCACGGGTACGGGTGTCGGGACAGGTCTGGGTACCGGGCCTGGCACCGGAGCGGGTAGCAGCAGTGGCTTGGGCTCCACTTCGGGGACTGGCCTCGGTTCCACTTCCAGCCGAGACGGCAAAGGTACTGACGGAGGGCTTTTCCCATGAGCGAAGCACGTAAGACAACTACGACCACAAGCACGGTGAACACGCCGGAGCCCGGTATGCGTACTGAAAACGACAGCTCCGTAGGCGGGCTGCTGCGGCAGTTGACTCATGAGGTGCCTTCTCTGGTGACCAAAGAGCTGGCGCTGGCGAAAGCTGAACTGAGTGAATCCATTCGTGCTACCAAGGCAGGTGCTGCGAGCGTCGCTACTGGGGGCGCCGTCTTGCTCGGTGGGTTCATCGTTCTGCTGATGTCGGCCGTCTATGGCCTGAGCAAGGTCATGGAGCCTTGGCTCGCCGCGCTGATCGTCGGCGGTGTTGTCGTGGTGATCGGTTTGATCATGGTGTCCGCAGGCAAGAAGAAGTTCGAGGCATCCTCGTTCAAGCCCGAGCGCACCATTCATTCGGTCAACAAGGATAAAGAAGCCGTCAAGGGGCACACCTCATGAGCACACGTAATCAGATAGATGCCGAAGCACAAAAGGATCCCGCAGAGTTGGAGAGGGAGATCGACCAGCAGCGAGCCGAAATCGGCAACATCGTCCACGCGTTGGAAAACAAGCTGTCCCCGGGCGAACTCATCGACACTGCGCTGGGCTACGTGAAGGGTGGCGGCGGCGAGTTCTTCTCCAATCTGAGCAATACGGTCAAAGCCAACCCGGTGCCGACGGTACTGACCTCCATTGGCTTGCTTTGGATGATGGCGGGGCAGAACCGTCAGCCGCATTCGAATGTGACCTCCACCAGCTATGGCGCTGGGTCAAGCGGGCCGTCGATGGGCGAAAAGCTCTCAGCCAAGACTGCCGGCCTCAAGCAACAGGGCGCCGGAATAAAGGACAAGGCTAGCCAGATGAGTCACAGCGTCTCCGAGTCGCTCGGCAACGCCCGTACGCGGGCCAGCGATTCCAAGCGCCAGGCCTCTGAGCGGCTGCGTGACGGCGCCGACCGGGCTCGCGGTGGCTTCAACCATCTGCTCCAGGAGCAACCTTTGGCACTGGGTGCCATCGGTATTGCGCTGGGTGCGTTGCTCGCAGCGTCCATACCGCCGACGCGGCGTGAGGACGAAGCGCTGGGTGAGGTCAGCGATCGAATGACCGACCGGCTTCGCCACAAGGCCGAGGAGGGATATCAGAAAGTGTCTGCCAAGGGAGAGGAGGTCGCAGCGCAGGTCAAGCAAAGCGCAAGCAGCAGCGAGACCGAACGCTCGACTTCCAGTACTGCGAGCAGTACCGCGAGCAATACCGGCTCCACCTCCGCCGGGTTGTAACATTGCGCGACGCCGCGTGGGGCTTGGCGGGCCTTTCGCCGGTGTGGGCCTTGAGTCTGCACCGGCGAAATCCGATAATGCGCCGCTCGACGCCGGTGTAGCTCAGTAGGTAGAGCAGCGCATTCGTAA
>DPSI01000041.1 GCA_003527165.1 Pseudomonas sp. | reverse complement strand
TCGAAGCTTCGGTCGCCATCGATGGCGAAACCATTGTTGCCGTCGGCCACGATGACCTGATGCCCTCCGCACGTGAAGTACTCCAGGCCGACGGCCTGTACTTGCTACCCGGTGCGATCGACAGCCATGTGCATTTCCGTGACCCCGGCTATCCGCACAAGGAAACCTGGAAGACCGGCTCGGCGGCAGCCGCCTGCGGTGGCGTCACCACCGTATTCGAGATGCCCAACACCAATCCGCCCACCGCTACCATCGAAGCCCTGCGGATGAAACAGAAAGCCGCCGAATCATCCTATGTGGACTTCGGCATCCACGGCCTGCTCGGTGACGACACGGTGGGCCATCTGGAAGAACTGATCGACGCTGGCGTCACCAGCTTCAAGGCCTTTGTCGGAAACACCTTCGGCAATCTGCCCTCGCCCAGCGACGGTGCTCTGCTGGAAGGCTTCGAAAAGCTCGCGCCGCTGGGCATCCGTACCGTTGTACATGCGGAAAACTCCTCGATTCTCGCGCGGCGGCAAAAACGCATGCAGGCCGAAGGCCGCATCGATGCGCTGGCCCATTTGGCGGCACGCCCCGTGGTCGCCGAGATTGAAGCCATTGGCCGCGTACTGACGTTGGCAGAATGGACCGGCGCCCGCGTGCACATTGCCCATCACAGCGCCGCGGATTCGCTCTTCCTGATCCGCGAGGCCAAGCGTCGCGGCGTCGACGTCACTGTGGAAACCTGCCCGCAATACCTGTTGCTCAACACCGATCATGCCGATCATCTGGGCGGCATCCTGCGACTCAACCCGCCGATCCGCGAGGCACGTCACAACCAGCCCCTGTGGGACGCCATGCTCGACGGCACCATCGACATGATTGCCACAGACCACGCGCCGCATGCGCCGGAAGAAAAGACCCGCGCCAACATCTGGGAGTGTGACTGCGGCTTCCCCGGGATCGAAACCCAGATGGCCCTGATGCTGACCGAGGTAAACCGAGAGCGGGCCAGTCTGATGGACTACGTGCGCTGGAGTTCAGTCAATCCGGCCAAGGCCTGGGGCATCTACGGCACCAAGGGCGTGATAGCCCCTGGCGCCCATGCCGACATCGCTGTGGTCGACATGAACAAGACCGGCATCCTGTCGGAGAACGAATTGCAAAGTATCAGCAAGATCTCGCCCTGGGATGGGCGTGCGGTCAAGGGCTATCCGATCCACACGCTGCTGCGCGGGCGCTTTGTGATGCGCAACGGCAAGCTGGTCACCGAAGCGGCGGGCTGGGGACGCTCGGTCAAGAGTATCCAGGCCATGCCCAAGGCCAAGCCTTTGAATACCGAACACTACACCAACGCCATTCTGAAGACGCCGGAAGGTGTGCGGCCCACCGCAGAGCCGACTCGATGAGACGTGCACTCAGACGCAATCCAGCAAGGACAGGTCGTGAGGAGTAATGCCCATGCTTGAAGGCCAATCAGCAAGTACGCCGAAAACGGTGATTGAACTGTCGGATGTGACCGTGCGCTACGGCGGCAACATGATCGCATTGGACAAGACCAGTCTGCGCATCGACCAGGGCGATTTCGTCGCCCTGGTTGGGCCAAGCGGCTGCGGCAAATCGACGATTCTCAAGCTGGTCGCAGGCCTGCTGGAACCCACCGAGGGAGCGGCAATCGTCGGCGGGCGCGAGGTGGGTTCCATCGGTAGCCATGCCAAACGGCTGGGCCTGGCGTTCCAGAATCCGACCATGCTGCCGTGGCTGAGCATCCTGGATAACGTGATGATTCCGCTGAAGATCGTCGAGCCTTTTCGCCACGACTATCGGCGCAAGAAGAACGGCGAGTTCCGTGAGCGTGCGGAGGCGCTGCTGAAACAGGTCGGGCTGGCCGGCTTCAGTGGCAAGCGCCCCTGGGAACTGTCGGGCGGCATGCTGCAGCGAGCCTCGCTTTGCCGGGCGCTGGTTCACGAGCCAGACATTCTGCTGCTGGATGAACCATTCGGCGCACTGGACCAGTTCACCCGCGAGGAGCTCTGGGACACCATGCAGGCGTTATGGATCGCAAAGCGCCCGACCGTACTGCTGGTCACCCACGATCTGCGTGAATCGGCCTATCTGGCCAATCGCATTTGTGTGATGAGCGCCCGACCTGGCCGCATCATTCAGGACCAGACCGTCCAGTTCGCCCGACCACGGACGCTGGAGTCCAGCTATGAACCCGATTTCACCGCCCTGGTGCAACAGCTGCGCATGAGCATTGCCCATGCCCGTTCGGATGCCGACAAGCCGGCGGTGGCCACCCTGACGCCGACTACCGCGCCCCGCATCAAGGAGACGTCGCTATGAACAAGCAACTGTCGCGCTTCAAGCGCAACATGCTGTCGTTCTCTGCCATGGTGCTGTTTTTCTTGGCCTGGGAAACGATCTGCCGAGGTCTGGGCGTATCGGAATTGATCCTACCCGTGCCAAGCCAGATTGCAGCCGTACTGATCGAGAAGATGCCGATCCTCTGGCCGCATACGCAGCAGACACTGATGACCACGCTGATCGGCTTCTTCCTCGGTGTCGGCATCGGCCTGCTTATCGGCGTCATCATCGGCTCTTCGCGGATTGCCTACGATATCGCCTATCCCCTGCTGGTCGGCTTTTCCAGTATTCCCAAGGTGGCTGTGGTACCGATCTTCGTGGTCTGGTTCGGTGCGGGCACCGTCCCGGCGATACTGACCTCGATGGTCATCGGGATCTTTCCCGTAGTGGTCAACGTTGCCACCGGCTTGGCCACCACCGAACCGGAACTGGAGGACGTGCTGCGCGTGCTCGGAGCGAAGAAGCGCGACATTCTCTGGAACGTCGGGCTGCCGCGCACCCTGCCCTATCTGTTCGCCTCGCTGAAGATCGCCCTGACCTCTGCCTTCATCGGCACAGTGCTCGCCGAAACCATCGCCTCGAACAAGGGCATCGGTAACGTGATGATGATTGCCAGTGGCAACTTCGACGTGCCATTGGTATTCGCCGGGCTGTTCATCCTCGCCGCCCTTGGCGTTGCGCTCTACTCCATCTCCGCGCTGGTCGAAAACCACTTCACCAGCTGGACTCAACGCAAATCCGGCCCAGGCGCTTCATGATGAATACGTCACCCACCCCTCTGCGCAGTATTGCGGTGTTCTCCGGCTCCAACTTCGGCGTCTCCCCCGAGTACGCCGAACAGGCCAAGGCACTGGGCACCGAAATCGCCCGCCGTGGCATATGCCTGGCCTACGGCGGGACGACCAAGGGTCTGATGGGCGTGGTCGCCGATGCTGCTCTCGCCCAAGGCGGCGAAGTGATTGGCGTAATCAATCAGCGCCTGTTTGATCGCGGCCATCTGCATCCCGGCCTCAGCAGCCACGAGATCGCTGCGGACATGCGCGTGCGCAAGGCGCGCATGAGTGATCTGGCAGACGCCTTCATCGCTCTGCCGGGCGGGCTCGGCACGCTGGAGGAGCTGTTCGAAGTGGCCACGCTGACCCAGTTGGGCGACCACACCAAGGCCTTCGCCTGCCTCAACGTACGCAGGTTCTTCGAGCCGCTGCGTACGCTGCTAGGGCACGCCCGCCAAGAAGGCTTCATGAAGATTGAGCACGCCGAGATGATCATCATCGAATCCGATCCCGCCCGATTGCTGGATCAACTGGCCGAGTGGCGCGCGCCGACCGTGACCAAATGGATAGACCAGCCTGGTTCCTGATCCCGGAACCGCTTACCAGACAGGAACAGCATGACCACGATCAAAATCACCGCTGGCGGCTTCGAGTTTCTCGCCGAAGCCCATCCCGACGCGCCGGACACCCTGGCAGCCTTTCTAAAGCTGCTGCCCTACCGGCAGAAGTTCATCCACGTGCGCTGGAGCGGTGAAGGCTGCTGGGTGCCGTTGGGAGAATATCGACTAAACAACGCAGGCAAGCCGGTGGGTTTCGAGAACCACACCAGCCACCCGTCGGTCGGGGACATCCTGTTCTACCCCGGCGGCTACAGCGAGACGGAGATCATCATGGCCTATGGCGCCTGCAGCTTCTCCAGCAAGCTCGGGCAACTCGCCGGCAACCACTTTCTGACCATCACCCAGGGCCGCGAAAACCTGCGCGCCCTCGGGCTGAAGACCCTGTGGGAAGGTGCGCAGGATGTCACCTTCGAACTGGCCTGACATACCGCAGCCTCTTTCTCATACAAGGTAATCACACCATGAAGACACGCGTCACGCGTTTGGCGGCAACCGCCCCTGATGACATGACGGCGCTGATCCGCGCCATTGCAACGCAACAGATAGATCCGAGCCGGGTAATCGCCGTGCTCGGCAAGACCGAGGGCAACGGCTGCGTGAATGATTTCACCCGCGCCTTCGCTACCAGCACACTCAGGACATTCTTCTCCCGGCAATTGCGCCTGGCCGAGCCAGAGGTCGACGAGCGCATCGCCTTTGTCATGTCCGGCGGTACCGAGGGTGGGCTGAGCCCGCACTGGCTGGTATTTGAAGTCGACAACGATCACCCCGCTGACAGCTCTGGCGTGTCCGGCCTGGCTGCCGGCGTGGCCTTTACCCGTGATTTCAGGCCCGAGGAAATCGGCCGCACTACCCAGGTGGAACTGACCCGCGAGGCGGTGCTGCAGGCGATGCGTACCGCTGGCATTCAGCGGGTCGAGGATGTGCATTTCGTGCAGATCAAATGCCCGCTGCTGACGGCCGCGCGCATCAACGAGGCCGCCGGCCGCGGCCACACGGTGGTCTGCCGCGATACTTACGAGTCCATGGGCTATTCCCGGGGCGCCTCGGCCCTGGGCGTGGCAGCGGCGCTTGGCGATCTACCCGACAGCAAGGTGGCGGTGAATGACGAGCAGATCTGCCAGGACTGGTCGCTCTATTCCACCCGGGCCAGCACCTCCGCCGGCATCGAGCTGCTGCGCAACGAGATTCTGGTGCTGGGCAACGCGCCCGGTTGGGATCCCGAATACCGTATCGGACACTCGGTCATGGAGGATGCGTTGGATGCTGCCGCTATCGACCGGGCACTGGCCAGCATGCCAAAAGGCGAATCCGTACAGCTGACACCCGAGCGACTCGCTGGACTATTGGTCAAGGCCGAGCCTTCCGCATCCGGAAGCATCCGTGGCAGACGCCACGTGATGAGCGATGACAGCGATATCAACGGCTCACGCCATGCTCGCGCACTGGTCGGCGGCGTGCTGGC
>DPSI01000359.1 GCA_003527165.1 Pseudomonas sp. | reverse complement strand
CGCTCGCCCGGTCATCGCGCTCGCCGTTACGGTCATCGCGGTCTTTGATGGTTTCGAGATTTTCCTTGCCACGTTCGGATGGGTTCATGGGACCTCCGTCTGATTGATCACCGGACACCCCTTGGTGCCCCTGTAGTTTAGGAAGACAGCCCTCACTGGAAGTTGCACGAAAATCGCTTTGCAGGATGACCGGCCATTCAGCAGCCGCGCTGAACTTATCCCGGTGAGCAACGGCCAAAAAACCATCTGGGGACTTCCCCAACTGCCGCCGTGTGAACCTATGCAATTGACTCGAAGCCTGCCCGTAGATGCCATTCCCGTTGAGACCGCGGCGCCCTCCAAGGCGCTTTATTTCGCCCTGCTCGATGCAGCAGACAGCGATAGCATCCGTGCCAGCGCGGCGGACTATCTCAATAGCCAGTTGGAAGCCGCGGCCGAACTGCCCTGCGATCTGCCGCAGGACCCGGCCGGGCTGGGCGAATGGCTCGAGGGCCATACCGCGAAGATCGGTGGCCAGTACCAGGCCTACCTCGATGAGCGCCGCGCCGGTGCGCCGCGCCGATATTTTTCCAGCAAGGCCCATGCGCTGCACTTCCTGCAGGGAGTGGCGCCGACCAAGCTGGTCGACGGCGCCTGGCTCTACGGCCTGCTACAGCGCTGGGACGACGCGCGCTTCACCGCGCTGATCCAGACCTACCTGGAAGAGCTCGGAGAAGGCCAGCCGGAAAAGAACCATGTGGTGCTCTATCGCAAACTGCTCGCCAGCCAGGGCTGTGACGACTGGCAGAGCCTCGACGACGAGAACTTCGTCCAGGGTGCGATTCAACTGGCGCTGGCCGAGCACGCGGAGCAGTTCCTGCCGGAAGTGATCGGTTTCAACCTGGGCTACGAGCAGCTGCCGCTGCACCTGCTGATCAGCTCCTATGAGCTCACTGAGCTGGGCATCGATCCCTACTACTTCACTCTGCACGTGACCGTCGACAATGCCGACAACGGCCATGCGAAAAAGGCCGTGCAGGGCGTGCTGGCCGCCTGGCCGCAGGTTGGCGACGGCGAGGAGTTCTACCGTCGGGTGATCAATGGCTATCGCCTCAACGAACTCGGCGCCAGCACCCTTTCGGTGATCGCCGGGTTCGATCTCGAGCAGGAAGTCATACGTGTGCTGGAGAAAAAAGCCGGTGTCGGCCAGTTCGTTCACTCCGATTACTGCCGTTTTGATGGCCGCACGGTGAATCAGTGGCTGGCCGAGCCAGCGCTGATTCCGCAGTTTCTCGATACGCTGCAGCGCCGCAGCTGGGTCAAGCGTCACGAAGATCCGCACAACAGCCGCTTCTGGCAGCTGATCACCGGCGAACAGGCACCGATGTTCGGCGTGTTCAGCGCCCACGAGCAGCAGCTGATTCATGACTGGATCGCCGGCGACTGGCTGGCTGAACAGCAGCCCACTCGCGGCAAGCCGCATCCTTCTCTGGCACAGCGCCAGGGTCAGTTCAGCGGCCGTCGGCGCGTGCCGAGCGAACGTCCGGCCAAGCCCGCTCTAGTGCAGAGCCAAGGTCAGGCGGTCAGCGATTTCGATCAGGAAGCCCAACTGCTGGAACAGCAACTGGCGCAGTTGCCCAGCCGCGAGGCGCGCATACGGCGTCTATTGCCATTGCTGGCACCGACCCGTCACCACAGCGCGGCAGGCCTGCTGGCGACACGAATCTTCACTGGACTCTTCAACTGAGAAGGCGAGACTTCGCCAGGGAATACACCATGATTACCGAATCCGCCCAGGACCGTGCGCTGCTGCACCTGGCTCAAGCGTTGCGGGAACGCGGCTACCACTTCATCACGCCCACTCCACTGACTCATGAACGGGTCAACCAGCGGCTCGAGAACGAGCTGGCTACCGATCTGGCCGGCGTGTTCGGCTGGAGCCGGCCGTTTCAGCACGAACTGTTACCCCCAGCGATTTTCAGCTTGATGGATCAGGCCGGCGTGCTCGCCCCCTGCGGCTCGCGCTGGCGTAGCCGGGTGCGGCTGTCGAGCCTCGACGGCCAGCTGTTCGTGCATTCGGCCTACCCGACCGATTCACCGGACGCCGTGTTTTTTGGCCCGGACACCTACCGTTTCGCCAATGCCATTCAGGCGCATCTGAACAGTCATAAAGGTAGCATCAGCCGCGCGGTGGACATTGGATGCGGCTCCGGTGCCGGGGCCATCCTTACCGCGCTAGCGCGGCCACAGGCCGAGGTGCTGGCGGTGGATATCAATCCCGAGGCGCTACGCCTGACCCGCATCAACGCGACGCTGGCCGGCGCTGGTAACCTGACGGCTCGGCACAGCGATCTGCTCAAGGATGTCGAAGGCGAATTCGATCTGATCCTGGCCAATCCACCCTATCTGGTCGATCCCGGCGAGCGCGCCTATCGCCATGGCGGCGGTCCGCTGGGTGCGGGGCTGTCGCTGGCGATCTTCGACAACGCGCTGGAACGCCTGGCCCCGTGCGGCACCCTGCTGCTCTATACCGGGGTGGCGATGGTGGACAATCAGGACCCCTTCCTCCGTGAAGTCAGCCAGCGCCTGGAGGGCCGCGGGCTGCAATGGGCCTATCGCGAAGTCGACCCGGACGTGTTCGGTGAAGAGCTGCTCGAGGGAGCCTATACCGAGTGCGATCGCATCGCCGCGGTCGTGCTGGAAGTGACTCGGCCGGCGGAATGATTTCCGCAGCGCGCCGCGAGCAGGGTTATGAGTGAAACCCATCGCGGCCCCCGCCAGGTCGTCGCGATGGCCGCTTTGCGAACATCCCGAGCCTGGCAGGTGAACGTTAAACCGGCAGCAGCACCAGGCAGGCCGACAGCGTGATCAGCGAGCCCAGCGTGGAATACAGCACCACGCGCGACACTCGTGAGGCCTCACGGCGATAGAACTCGGCGAGCATGTAGGGCCCGGTACCTGTGGGCAGCGCGCTCAGCAGCAGCGCCGAATATGCCCAGAGAGTCGGCAGTTCAAATACCTGAAACGCCAGATACCAGGTGATCAGCGGCTGTACCACCAGCTTCAATAACACC
>DPSI01000250.1:713-2556 GCA_003527165.1 Pseudomonas sp. | reverse complement strand
GGATCGACGTGGTGCTGGGCAACGCCAGCGAAACCGACCAGCGTCGCCTCGCGGACAACGAGCCGTTGCTGAAAAAGCTGGCCAAGCTGGAGAGCATTCGCGTACTTGGCGGCGACGAAGAAGCGCCACTGTCGGCCACGACCCTGGTCGGCGACATGCAGGTGCTGGTACCCATGGCCGGACTGATCGACAAGGACGCCGAGCTCGCCCGTCTCGACAAGGAAATCGGCAAACTCGAGGGCGAAGTGAAGCGCGTCGGCGGCAAGCTCGGCAATGCCGGCTTCGTCGACAAGGCGCCCGCCGAGGTGATCGACAAGGAACGCGCCAAACTGGCCGAGGCCGAACAGGCCAAAGCCCGACTGGTGGAACAGCGCGAGCGCATTGCCAGCCTGTAACGAAGCCGAAGGCCAGTACTGACGTGCTGGCCTTTTTGCTTATGGAATTCATCTTGATTGATGACAAGTTGCGATCGGTGCCGCTTGATACACTATCTCGCATACGGAAATATCGAATCACAACTGGCAGGCCAGAACCGACGCAGAAGCGCTCTACGACATGAAGTAAGCCAGCAGCGAAGCGCATAGCCCGCACGGTGCAGCCGTTCACGACGCAGGTATTCACCCTCACGTATCGCGGTCACTTAATTCACTCGCACAGCCAATCGCCCATTTTTTTGAGCCTGCCAACCGAGCCAGTTCGCCAACCGAACGGGCCGGTACGGTTTCTAAAAAAATGGAGCCCCTCCGATGTATGCACTTATAGCTGTCGTGTTTGTCCTTGGCTACCTATGCATAGCCTTCGAACACCCATTGAGAATCGACAAGGCCGCGGCCGCGATTCTGACCGCAGTGCTTTGCTGGACGGTACTGGTACTGGGCGCGGATTCGATCCTTCCGTTATTGCAGCCGGGCAGCCATGGTTCGAGCGAATCGTCGACCGTGGTGGTCGAGGCGTTGCGGCACCATCTGGGTGAAATTTCGGAAATCCTTTTCTTCCTGCTCGGCGCGATGACCATCGTCGAGCTGATCGACTCTCACGAAGGTTTCAAGGTCATCACCGACCGCATCCAGACCCGCAAGCGCATCCACCTGCTTTGGATCATCGGCTTCCTGACGTTTTTTCTGTCTGCCGCGCTGGACAACCTGACCACTACTATCGTCATGGTCTCGCTGCTGCGTAAGTTGATCCGCGGTCGTCCAGAGCGCTGGCTGTTCGTGGGCATCGTGGTGATCGCCGCGAACGCTGGCGGGGCTTGGTCACCCATTGGCGACGTCACCACCACCATGCTCTGGATCGGCAATCAGATCACCGCCTCCGGTGTGATCGTCGGCTTGTTCCTGCCAAGCCTGGTCTGCCTCCTGGTACCGCTGCTGATCCTCAGCTTTCGTCTGCGCGGCGAAGCACCTCGTCCGCGCGCCCGTGCTCACCTGGCCGAACGTCATCCGTCGGCAACCACGGCGTTCGAACGCAACCTGGTGTTGACCCTGGGCCTGGGCGCGCTGGTATTTGTGCCGGTTTTTAAGACGGTCACGCATTTGCCGCCATACATGGGCATTCTGTTCGGTCTCGGCGTGCTCTGGGTCACCACCGAATTTCTGCATCGGCACAAGGAGGACGATCACAAGCATCCGCTCTCGGTCGTTGGCGTGCTGCGCAAGGTCGACACGCCGAGCGTGCTGTTCTTCCTCGGCATCTTGCTGGCCGTTGCCGCGTTGGCCACAGCGGGTCACCTGACCCAGGTCGCCACGGCGCTGCGCGACTCTCTCGGGCACATCTATCCCATCAACTACACCATCGGTCTGCTCTCGGCGGTGGTGGATAACGTCCCGCTGGTAGCCGGCTT
>DPSI01000250.1:0-594 GCA_003527165.1 Pseudomonas sp. | reverse complement strand
GTCCCGCTGGTAGCCGGCTCGATGAAAATGTATCCGCTGGTCAATCCAGCATTGCTTGCAGCGGCGACGCCTGACGAAACAGCCTGGCTCTCGCAGTTCGTTGTCGATGGCAACTTCTGGGAGATGCTCGCCTACTGCGCCGGTACCGGTGGCAGCACGCTGATCATCGGATCGGCAGCCGGCGTTGCAGCCATGGGCATGGAAAAGATCAGCTTCACCTGGTACCTCAAGCGTGTCAGCCTGTTGGCTTTCCTTGGCTACACGGCCGGCGCGGTCACCTATATCGGCATGCTCGCGCTGCGCTGATCGACACGCCACACCTCCTGGGCCGTTGAAGCTGCGCACCGCACGCTCAACGAGCCCATATATTCACTGCATGGGATCGTAATGACCGTCAGCAAGACCAAAAGCAGCTTCTACCGTCGCCTCTACGTCGCCTGGTTGATCGATACCGGTGCAGCCATCAACGTGCCAGCGCTGATGGCTGCGACCGGCATGCCCAGGCGCACCGCCCAGGACACCCTGGCGGCACTGGCCCACCTCGACATCGACTGTCGCTTCAGCCAGGAGAACGGCGAGCGCCACAACGCTGGT
>DPSI01000420.1:6266-7072 GCA_003527165.1 Pseudomonas sp. | reverse complement strand
GAGCAGATGATCGCCGGCATCGCGCGCCCCGAGGGAGACGCAAATCGCCAGGTCGCCGGCATGGAAGATGGCATCTTCGATATCATCCCGCTAGATGACGGCACGCTCAGCGCAACCCGACTCGTCGACGTGCAGCATGGCCACGCCGGCATGCGCTTCAACGATGGTCGCTGTGACCGCCAAGGACGCTTCTGGGCCGGCACCATGGCCATGGACATGGCCGCCGGCATCCCGGCTGGCGCGATGTACCGGCTCGATGTGGCGACAATCGATAATTCGCTCAGTGCTCACCTGAATGACTTCGTCGTCCCCAACGGCCTGGGCTTCAGCCCGGACGGCCGCACGATGTATCTCTCCGACTCGCACCCCAGCGTGCAATGCATCTGGGCCTTCGATTACGACGTTGACAGCGGGACACCCCGCAACCGCCGCCTGTTCGTCGACATGAACCAATATCCAGGCCGCCCTGACGGTGCCGCGGTGGATGTCGACGGCTGCTACTGGATCTGCGGAAACGACGCTGGCCTGATCCATCGATTCACGCCAGACGGCCGCCTCGACCGTTCGCTCGAAGTCCCCGTGAAAAAACCAGCCATGTGTGCCTTCGGCGGCCCTGGCCTGGACACGTTGTTCGTCACATCCATTCGCCCTGGCGGTGATCTCTCCGACCAGCCGCTGGCTGGTGGCGTGTTCGCCCTGCGCCCCGGAGTCGCCGGGCTGGAGGAAACTCGCTTCCGCTAACGCTTCTACCCACCAAGGACAGGCTCGCAGTTGCCCGACCTTGGTGCTCGCAACGCTGCATACCA
>DPSI01000420.1:0-6001 GCA_003527165.1 Pseudomonas sp. | reverse complement strand
GAGCTTCAAACGCAAGTTGCTCGTCGCTGCACTTCCCCTCGCCTTCTGCCTGTCGAGTGCAGCCCACGCAGCCATGACACTCAAGATCGCCGAGATCCACCCTGCCGGTTACCCGACCGTCGTGGCTCAGGAGAACATGGACAAGAAGATTGAGGACGCTACCAACGGTGAGCTCACGTTCCGCATGTTCTCGGGCGGCGTGCTTGGCTCGGAGAAGGAGGTCGTGGAGCAGGTGCAGGTCGGTGCGGTGCAAATGACCCGCGTCAGTCTTGGCACGCTCGGACCGGTCGTACCCGACGTCAACGCATTCAACATGCCCTTCGTGTTCCGTGACCATGAACACATGCGCAAAGTCATCGACGGAGAGATCGGGCAGGAAATCCTCGACAAGATCACCAACTCCGAATTCAACATGGTCGGACTGGCCTGGATGGATGGCGGCGTGCGCAACCTCTACACCAAGGAGCCGGTGCGCAACCTGGAAGACCTCAAGGGCATGAAGATTCGCGTGATGGGGAACCCGCTGTTCATCGACACCTTGAACGCCATGGGCGCGCAGGGCGTGGCGATGAACACGGGCGAGATTTTCAGCGCCTTGCAGACCGGTGTGGTCGATGGCGCTGAGAACAACCCGCCAACCATGCTCGAGCACAACCACTTCCGCGCCGCAAAGAATTACTCGTTGACCGGCCACCTGATTCTCCCCGAGCCGATCGTGATCTCCAAAGCGACCTGGAACAAGCTCACCCCCGAGCAGCAGGAGATCGTCAAGAAGTACGCCAAGGAAGCACAGATGGAAGAGCGCCGTCTGTGGGATGAGAAGACCGCCAGCAGCGAAGCCAAGCTCAAGGAAGAAGGCGTGACGTTCATCGAAGTGGACAAGAAGCCCTTTTACGATGCCACTGCTCCGGTACGCGAGAAATACGGCGCGCCTTATGCCGAGCTGATCAAGCGCATCGAAGCCGTCCAGTAATTCGCTCTCTCTGAAAAACTCGCGGTGGCGGGCCTGCGCCCGTCGCCGCGCTTGTGGTGAAGCCTGATGAAAAACACGCTGCTGCGCGTCAATGACGCGATCTACAAGACCTGTATCTGGGTCGCGGGACTGTCCATCGTGGTCATGTCCTTGATCATCCCCTGGGGGATCTTCGCGCGCTACGTGCTGGGCTCCGGTGGCGGCTGGCCTGAGCCGGTGGCCATCCTGCTGATGGTAATCTTTACCTTTCTTGGTGCTGCGGCGAGTTATCGAGCCGGCGCGCATATGGCGGTGACCATGTTCACCGAGCGTCTGCCCGAGCATCTGCACCGCCACGTTGAGCTACTGGTGCAAATCCTGATGGGCATCATCTGCCTGTTCATGACCATCTGGGGCGTCAAGCTGTGCATCGCCACCTGGAACCAATTCATGAGCACGTTGCCGACTCTGCGCGTTGGCATTACTTACTCCCCTATTCCGCTTGGCGGCGCCATCACGCTGCTGTTCGTGATCGAACGAGTCATTTTTGGTGACCAGAGCCATCGGCGTGCGGTCAATTACGAGCTCGTCGAAGACAGCAAGGAGGCCGCGTAAATGGATGCGCTGATTCTACTCGGCAGCTTTGCCGTCCTGTTCCTTCTACGTATGCCGGTCGCCTATGCGCTTGGCCTGTCCGCACTGATCGGCGCCTGGTGGATCGACATCCCGTTCGATGCGGTGATGATTCAGGTCGCCGGTGGTGTAAACAAGTTTTCTTTGCTGGCAATTCCCTTCTTCGTCTTGGCCGGTGCCATCATGGCCGAAGGTGGCATGTCACGACGGCTGGTGGCTTTCGCGGCCGTACTGGTCGGTTTCGTACGCGGCGGTTTGTCTCTGGTCAATATCATGGCCTCCACCTTCTTCGGCGCCATCTCCGGCTCGTCATTGGCGGACACCGCTTCGGTGGGGTCGGTGCTGATCCCGGAAATGGAGAAAAAGGGCTATCCGCGCGAGTTAGCCGTAACCTACATTCCGGCCATCTCGCTCTGGTTGCCCAGCATGGTGCTATAACGTACACCGTCCGGCCCGCCCAGGCCGAACGGCTTCATGTCGATGCCAACGCGCCAGCCTGAGGCTGGCGTTTGATTTTTCAGGATCAGAAATAACCTCATGTCCGCCGCTTCCAATCCCGACTCGCCTTTACTGTTCCCTCGCCATATCGCCGTGCTGATACTGGTGTGCCTCGGCTGCGCGTTCGCTGGCAACCATGTCGCTGCTCGTGTCGCCTTCGACGATGGCGCGGGCGTTTTACTGGCCATCCTGATGCGCTCGGGCGGTACCCTTTTCGTACTGGCCGGACTGGTGTTCTGGCAGCGGCAGAGCATCCGTCTGGCACCTGGTGCCTGGCGCTGGCAATTGCTGCTGGGCTTGTTGATTGCAACCCAGAGCATCTGCCTGTACTCCGCAGTTGCACGCATCCCGGTTGCGCTGGCGCTGCTGGTGGCCAATGTCTTCCCGATCCTGCTGGCGTTGCTGACCTGGGCGTTGGGTGGCGCGCGGCCAACGGCGCGCACGGCGATGTTGATGGGGCTGATTCTGGTCGGTCTGATGTTAGTGCTGGAAGTGCCGACACGCCTCTCTTCCAGCGAAGCCGCCGGGCCGGATTGGATCCTTGGCGTTGCGTTGGCCTTCTGTGCGGCCAGCGCCTTCGCGACGGCACTCTGGATAACCGACCACAAGCTATCGCAGGTGCGCGGTTCGGTGCGCAGCATGTTGACCATGCTGGTGGTGTTCAGCAGCGCCAACCTTGCCGGCGCCAGCGGTCTGCTGCCTGGCGGGCTTTCGTTGCCGCAAAGCAGCACCGGCTGGATGGCTCTTGCAGTGTTGGTCGGACTCTATGGCGCCGGTTTCATCACACTGTTCATCTCGGTGCCTCGGCTGAACATGCCGCGTAACGCGCCAGTGATGAATATCGAACCGTTGGCGACCTTGATCATGGGCTGGCTGGTTCTCGACCAGATGCTCGCGGCCGGTCAGATTCTCGGTGGCGTCATCGTCATCTTCGGCATCGTCATGCTGACCTACCGAAAGAACTGACGAGTCAATCAGGTCAGCCCGAGAGACATGCCTTTGCATGGCTCAGGCTGACAACACAGCCGCAGGCTTCGCCCGCCTACACAGGTCCTGGGTTCACGCCGAACCGGTAGAAGGCGCGACCCGCGGCGAATACTAAAGGCCGCTCAATGATAGAGGGCCACGCCAAAACGGCGCGCCCGACATGAACGCTTGCAGGAAAAAGCGCTATGAGTTGGGGCCTGAGCACGGGTTTGCGAGTTTTTCCGGTTGCGAAGCCATCAGCCCTCAGTTGGGCTTGTCGGTCTCGGCTTCCTCATGCGCCTGGCGCAACCGCTCGCGGCTATTGGTCAAGTGCAAGCGCATCGCTGCGCGGGCAGACTCAGCATCCTGACGGGCAATGGCGTCGTAGATCTGCTCGTGCTCACGGCCGAGACGCTGCTGATAGTGTGGCTGGTCGTCGTGGGCCAGGCGCGCCGAATTGAGCCGGCTGCGCGGAATGATTGCCGTGCCCAGGTGATTCATGATGTCAGTGAAATAGCGATTGCCGGTCGCCTCGGCGATTTGCAGATGGAACTGGAAATCCGACACTGCGGCTTCGCTGGAGAGCGCCGCGCTCTGCTGCAATGAATCCAGGAATGCTCGCATCGCCGCCAGCTGCTCCGGTGTGCGACGTATCGCCGCCAACCCGGCCGACTCGACCTCGAGGCTGATGCGCAATTCAAGTATCGACAACACGTCACGCAGCGTGCCGATGGTTGCCGGGTCGATGCGAAGGCCTGTGGTACTGGGTGTATCGAGTACAAAAGTGCCGATGCCATGGCGCGTTTCCACCAGCCCGGACGCCTGCAGCCGTGAAATCGCTTCGCGCACCACTGTCCTGCTCACACCCTGCGCCTGCATGATTGCCGATTCGGTAGGTAGCTTGTCGCCGCGCTTGATAACGCCGTCGCGTATCTGCTGGGACAGCTCCGTCACCAGTTCCTGTGCAAGACTGCGGTGCTTTCGGCGGACACGTGGCTGGACGCTCTGGTTTTCCATGGGCACATCGATCTCTATGAAGCGAAGTAAGCCGTATCATAGCCCAGTAGTTGTACGATAACTATCCAGCGAGCCACATTGACCGCTCCGACCTTGTGTCCGAAAACCGCACGGTTTTCAGATGGCTCCTATACTGACGGGGCCCTCATTCAGGAGACCGACATCATGCGCCGCATAGTGCTATCGATCGCAGCCGCCGTCGTCAGCATGCCCCTCTGGGCAATGCATTGTCCGATGGACATGGCCAAGATTGACGAACAGCTGAAAACGAATCCACCAAGCGATCCAGCAATTCTTGCTCGAGTCAAAGCGCTCCGTGCCGAAGGCGAAAAGCTGCACAACGCCGGAGACCACGAGCAATCGCTTGAAGTGTTGGGAGAGGCACAAGAGCTGCTCGGAACATAAGAATAGGTCGTACCCCCAGCTACCGAGCAGCTGTCAAACCGGCAGCGGCTCGGTGAGTGATTCAGCTCTCGTTACCCTTCGTCCATGCAGCGAATGCGTAACTCCTTGCGGTTGAAATCCTCTTCGCTGCTCAGCGTTTCGTAACCTGCCGGACAGGCCTCGCGCGCTCGCGTCTCGCAACCAGGTTGTCCGGCAACCTTGGTACAGGCGAACACATACTCATCGGTGCCGTCTGCGGGTGGCACGGTTTCGATCGCGCTGCAGCCGACCAGTAAACCCGCCAGCCCGGCAATAACACTGCATTGCTTGCTAGATCTTTTCATCGTCATTCCGAACTTGCTGCTGGAGCGTTGCTACACCTGCGCCAGTCCAGGCCGATCCCAGCCATGGCCGATCCCAGCCATGGCCGGTACGAGTCGAAGGTGCGTCGCTGACCGAAGCGCCCCGCTCCTCGCTCAATCTGGGAATCGACAGCGCAGGCGCGCAACAGACATAAATCCCGAAACTTGCCGTCGGGACGCAGCTCACAGGCAAGAGCGAATGATCCGATGCCCACGACGCCGTCCCGAGCGGGCTTCAATGCGCAGGCGTCAACGCGGGTTAGGCGCGTCATCCACTTCGGCGTTGTCGACGTCGATGTCAGGCGTTTCGCGTTCGATGGGAGTGCGATCTTGCGGGACCTGCAGTTCGTTGTCTGGCAGCTCGTCTACGCCCGCCTGGTCGTCTGGATTCACATCCGTGCGGCCGGGACTCAACGGCGGTGCCGAGCCGGGGATCAGCACACCATCGTCTTCGTTATCAGCTCGGGTATTCGTACTGGGTTCGTCCAGCGGTTGCCGATCTTCGCTTTCGATGTTCATCACTCACCTCTGCTGTTGCTCTGTACAGACTAAGAGGATTTATGAGCTTCTGCGTTCAGGCAGATCGGTTGCCATCGGTCATCTAGGCCAGGTTGCCAATTGCGCGCTACAGAAACGAAAAAACCGGCTGCAAGCCGGTTTACAAAGATACCGCACAACTATTACTCAACCCACGCCATGGTGCCGGAGCGGGAATCGAATATGCCTACTGGAAGCCTTCCAATGCGGAACATTGTGGTGTATCGCCAGCTACTATACCCCTAAGCGTACCCCTAAAAGTAAAAGTACCCCGTCACGGCCACAGGCCGGACGACCACAACCATGGCCCAGCCTGCGGTAGCCACGATCTGATCAGGCGAGGCATGATGAGGTAGCATCAGCCGAAAAGAGGAGCATATGCCAACCAAGGTCCTCATCAATTACATAATGTTGAAACCCGATGAGTACGGATATGAGGTTCGTACAGACGACGAAGAGTATCGGCAACTCCTGATCTGTGAAACGAAGCAGACAGCACGAGACTATTGCGAGAGACAAGGCTTCGAGGTGGTAAGTGAATTCGGATGACGTCAAGCTCATCTTGGGCGATCGCCCAGAACCTCCGCAGCCTGGCGCTGCATAGGCTGCGATACGGTCCATACTTCCCCGACCCCGACCCCGACCCCGACCC
>DPSI01000048.1 GCA_003527165.1 Pseudomonas sp. | reverse complement strand
AGATACGCGATGGTCAGGGGGGCCGCCTGCCCGACCCGGCAGGCAACTACGTGCGGATTGTTCACGATGACGGTACGCACAGCGCCTACTTGCATCTAAAACGCGGCTCGGTGCAGGTGAAAGCGGGTCAGCAAGTCAAGGTCGGCACCCTGCTCGGCCAATCCGGTAACACCGGGCGTAGCACCGGGCCGCATCTGCACTTCGTAGTGCAGAAATCCTATGGCGACTCGATGGTGTCGATCCCCTTCCGCTTCTCTCAGCCAGTCAGCACATTGCCGAATTTCGCGAGCAACGACCGATAGCCACCCGAAGCGATCAGCGTTGCCACACGAAACTGAAGGTCTCGTCCGTTGACATGCGCTGAAGGTGATCGGCCACCACGGTTTCCATTTTCTCCAGCTGCGCCTCGTCTTCGGTTTGTATCTTCGCGGTCAGGTTTCCCTCACCTGCCGTAAGCAAGCAACTGGCGCCTCCGAACGCGATATGACCCTGCTGATCGTCAAAGCTGACATCGAACTTGTGACTCCAGTGTTTGCAGAGCCGGCGGATCAGACGACTTGGGTTAGTTGTTTCGATCTGTACGGTGGAACTGAGCATTATGAAATTCCTGTTCGATGGGCTGATCGCTCAGCCAAACTGATAGGCCGACAACGTCGTTTGCATGACCCGGTCGGAGAATATATTGCGCCCTGGACTGTTCGCAGCGGCGCCTGCAGCCACCATCAGCGGCAACAGATGCTCCTCGGCGCGCGGTGGATGGCAAAGCCGTGCTGAAGGCGCCTCGTCCCAGTGCTGCAAGAGGGTGTCGCGCCGAGCCGGCGACGCGGTGACGGCGTCGCTCAGCCAGCGATCGAACTCGTCCGAGATCGGAGCGAAACGCTGATCGCCATAACCGCGCATGTTGTGGAAACTCATGCCGCTACCAACGATCAGCACGCCTTCGTTGCGCAACGGGGCGATTGCGTGGCCGATTTCGAGATGGGCCCGAGCATCGAGATCGCCGCGCAGCGATAGCTGCACAACGGGCACGCTCGCTTCCGGAAACATCAGTTTCAGTGGAATGAAGGCACCGTGATCGTAGCCGCGCTGCCGATCTTCGTCAGCGGCAATTCCGGCCTGACCGAGCAGTTCGACCAGACGTGTCGCCAACGCAGGATCGCCCGGCGCCGGATAACGCAGCTCATAGGTATGCGGTGGGAAACCGTTGTAATCGTAGATCAGCTCGGGGGTCGCGCTGGCAGTGACCATGACCTGCCGTTCCAGCCAGTGTCCGGATACCAGCACGATCGCGCGCGGGCGCTGCGGCAGCGTCGCGGCAATCCCTTTGAGAAAGGCCGCCATCCTGTCCCAGGCATCGGTCGGGTTCCATTCCATGAAGAAACACGGGCCGGCACCGTGCGGTACGAACAGGGTCGGCATACGCACCGGGGCTGGCGTGTTTTCGGCGTGGCCGGTCATATCTTCGTCGTCCTCACGGGTGAGATGACAGTATGGATTACACTTCGTTTGGCTTTAACAAGGCAAAACGTCTCAACAGTTCCAACTGACAGTAGGAGCCAAGATGCTCGACCGAATCACCGGGATGCGCGTATTCACCCGTGCTGCCAGTGCCGGCAGCCTCTCTGCCGCGGCTCGGCATCTCGGCCTTTCACCTGCAATGGCGACCAAGCACGTCGACGCGCTGGAAGCCCGGCTCGGCGTCAAGCTGTTCCACCGTAGCACCCGACGCCTGATTCTGACGGCAGCCGGCAACAGCTATCTGGAGGCCTGTCTGCGCATCCTGCCGGAGATCGACGAGGTCGAGGCCAGCGTCGCTTCACAACGGGTCGATGCCTCGGGCCTGCTGCGCATGAATGTGCCGCTGTCCTTCGGCACGCGCTTCGTCGCCCCGCTGATGCCCGCATTCAGCCAACGCCACCCCGCGGTGAAGGTCGAACTGGGGCTGACCGATAGCCAGGTCGATTTGATCGAGGGCAGTTGGGACATGGCCGTACGAATCGGCCGCCTCAGCGACAGCCCGCTACAGGCCAGGCGGCTGGCGGACTGCCCGATGCTGGTGTGCGCATCGCCCGGTTACCTGGCCCAACATGGCGTGCCGAGGCGGGTGAGCGATTTGTCCCGGCACAATTGCCTGGGCTACAGCCTGTCGAACGTGTTGGGGGGCCGAGAATGGGCGTTCGGCCCGGCAGGCGAATTCCGGGTGCCCATCCAGGGCAACCTGATCGCGAACAACGGTGCGGCGCTGGTAACCGCCGCCGTGGGCGACCAGGGCCTGATCTATCAGCCGCAGTTCATCGTTGCCGCCGCGCTGAGTCGTGGCGAGTTGGTGACGGTGGAACTGGATCAGCCACCGCTTGGCCTAGGTGGCATTCATGTGGTCTATCCGCCGGACCGCCGCCCGCCGGCCAAGGTTCGGGCGATGATCGATTACCTCGTCGAAGTCTTCGCCGGCGAGCTGCCGTGGCTGGCACCGCGCAACTGACCCCCTCGCCTTCGACCGGCACTGCTCGGGCGCAGCAGCCAAACGCTCATGCTGGTACCCAGGCTACGGTCGCCGAAACGCCGCCATAGCGGGCTCGCACGCGTACCTGACTGAAAAAAAGATGAACCGCGAAAGCCATGATCAGTCCGAATGAAGGTGCACCTGTTCGGCGCAGTGTGCTGTTGATGGCCCGCCTGCCAAGGCCGGACCGATCCGAAGGAACGCCGGCGGCTCCTGGTGGGCTGACCGACTCGCAGGACGTCACCAACCATTCATATCGTTCGAGCCCAGCAGGCTTGAGCGGTGCGTTACGGAGTAGCCATGAAAGCTGTCGTTTATCACGGTGTCGGCGATATCCGCCTTGAGGACGTAGCCGAGCCACGCATTGAGGCCCCTACCGATGCCATTGTTCGCATCACCGCGTCGGCCATCTGCGGAACCGACCTGCACTTCGTTCGCGGTACCGTCGGTGGCATGAAGCCTGGCACCATTCTCGGTCACGAAGCGGTAGGCATCGTCGAGGAATTGGGCGAGGACGTTCGCAACCTGCAGATCGGCGATCGGGTATTGATCCCCTCGACCATTGCCTGCGGCAACTGCTCGTATTGCCGTTCCGGCTACTTCGCCCAATGCGACGTCGCCAATCCGAACGGCAAGGAGGCCGGTACGGCCTTCTATGGGGGGCCGTCCACCACCGGGCCATTTCACGGCATGCAGGCCGAAAAGGCGCGCATTCCTTTTGCCAATATCGGCTTGGTCAAGCTGCCGGCAGACGTCAGCGATGATCAGGCCATCCTGCTTTCCGACATTTTTCCGACCGGCTATTTCGGCGCCGAAATGGCCGAGATCCGATCCGGCGATACGGTTGCCGTGTTCGGCTGCGGCCCGGTCGGCCAGTTCGCCATCGCCAGTGCCAAGCTGCTGGGTGCCGGGCGCGTCTTCGCCATCGACCAGTTCGAGGATCGCCTGCGCATGGCGCAGCATCAGGGCGCGGAGATCATCGATTTCAATCGCGAGGAGCCGGTCGAAACACTGAAGCGGCTCACCGCCGGTATCGGCGTCGACCGTGCGATCGATGCGGTCGGCATAGATGCCGAACACGGTTGCTGTGGTGGCAAGCCGGCCGATGGCGCGCAGGCAGGCCAGGGCGGCCAATGGCAACCCGGCGATGGGCCGTCTCAGGCGCTGGAGTGGGCCGTGCAGAGCCTGGCGAAGGCCGGCACCCTGTCCATCATCGGCGTCTATCCACCAGACGCGATGACCTTTCCCATCGGCATGGCGATGAACAAGAACATCACCATGAACATGGGCAACTGTCACCACCGCAAGTACATCCCGCGGCTGATCGAAATGATCCAGGCGCGGCGCATCGACCCGGCGAAGATCCTGACCCAGGTGAAGCCGAAGACCGACGCCAGCGCGGCCTTCGAAGCGTTCGACCGACGCGAGCGCGGCTGGATCA
>DPSI01000330.1 GCA_003527165.1 Pseudomonas sp. | reverse complement strand
ATATTTCGCCCTGGCGGCGGTGATCTATTACCTGATCGCCAAGCTGATCGTAGCGGTGGCCCGGTTGATGGCCTGGCGGCTGTTCCGCTATTGAGGATCCGAGCATGTTTTCTACCAGCCTGACCGCGACCGATCTGCTGTTCCTGCTCAAAGGCGCCGGTGTGACCTTGATGCTGACCTTCTGGGCGATGCTGCTGGGCACCGTCGCCGGCATCGTCTTCGGCCTGATCCGCGCGCTGTTTCCCCGTGCAAGCCTGCCGCTGGCCTGGTTCCTGGACATCTTCCGCAGCGTGCCGTTGCTGATCCAGTTCGTCCTGTTCAATGCGCTGAAGAGCATCGTCGGGCTGGACTGGAGCGCCTTTACCGTCGGCTGTGTAGTGCTTGGCGTCTACGCCGCGGCGTTCTTCACCGAAGTGGTGCGTGGCGGTGTGCTGGCGGTGCCGGGCAGTTTGCGTCTGGCCAGCCGCTCGCTGGGCCTCACCTACTGGCAGGACCTGCGCTACATCGTCCTGCCCGTCGCGACCCGGGTGGCCTTTCCCGGCTGGGTCAATCTGGTGCTGTCGGTGATGAAGGACACCGCATTGGTGATGTGGATCGGCATCATCGAGTTGCTGCGCGCCTCGCAGACCATCGTCACACGCATTCAAGAGCCGCTGCTGGTGCTCTGCATCGCGGGACTCATCTACTACGTCATGAGCCTGGTGGTGGCCCGCCTGGGCGCCCGGCTGGAAAAAAGGTGGCAGCAATGATTGAGATCGACAAGGTGCACAAATCCTTCGGCGAGCTCGAGGTGATCAAGGGCGTCGACCTGAGGGTCAACAAGGGCGAGGTGGTATCCATCATCGGCGGCTCGGGCTCGGGTAAATCAACGCTGTTGATGTGTATCAACGGGCTGGAATCGATCAAGAGCGGTTCGATTCGCGTCGACGGCACCGAGGTACATGCCAAAAGCACCGACCTGAACAAGCTGCGCCAGAAGATCGGCATCGTCTTCCAGCAGTGGAATGCCTTCCCGCATTTGACGGTGTTGGAAAACGTGATGTTGGCCCCACGCAAGGTGCTCGGCAAGAGTCGTGCGGAGGCCGAGGAGCTGGCTGTGAAGCAGCTGACCCATGTCGGCCTGGCAGAGAAGCTGAAGGTATTTCCCAGCAAACTGTCCGGCGGCCAGCAGCAGCGGATGGCGATCGCCCGGGCGCTGGCCATGTCACCGGATTACATGCTGTTCGACGAGGCCACCTCCGCCCTCGATCCGCAACTGGTAGGCGAGGTGCTCGACACCATGCGCCTGCTCGCCGAAGACGGTATGACCATGGTTTTGGTGACCCATGAAATGGGCTTCGCCCGCGAAGTGTCCGACCGCGTCGCGTTCTTCCGCAACGGCCTGGTGCACGAGATCGGCCCGCCCGACCAGGTCATCAGCAACCCACAGAAGCCGGAAACCGCGGCGTTCCTGAAATCCGTGATCTAGGGGCCAGCCATGCGATCGAGCAAAGTCATCCATGTGGTCAGCTGCCACGCCGAGGGCGAGGTCGGCGACGTCATCGTCGGCGGTGTCGTCCCGCCGCCCGGCGATACGCTGTGGGAACAATCGCGCTGGATCGCCCGCGATGAAACGCTTCGCAACTTCATGCTCAATGAGCCGCGCGGCGGCGTGTTCCGCCATGTGAACCTCCTGGTGCCAGCCAAGGATCCGCGCGCGCAGATGGGCTGGATCATCATGGAACCGGCCGACACACCGCCGATGTCCGGCTCCAATTCGCTATGTGTGTCCACCGTACTGCTGGACAGCGGCATCCTGCCGATGACCGAGCCGGAAACCCGCCTGGTACTCGAAGCACCGGGCGGTCTGATCGAAGCCGTCGCCCAGTGCCGGGACGGCAAGGTCGAACGGGTCGAGGTGAAGAACGTACCGTCCTTTGCCGCCAAGCTCGACGCCTGGATCGAGGTGCCAGGGCTGGGCTCGCTGCAGGTCGACACGGCCTACGGCGGCGACAGTTTCGTCATCGTCGATGCCAAGCGTTTGGGCTTTTCCTTGAGCGCCGATGAAGCCGCCGACCTGGTCGCGACCGGATTGAAGATCACCCAGGCAGCCAATCAGCAGCTGGGCTTCGTCCACCCAACCAAACCGGATTGGTCGCATATCTCCTTTTGCCAGATCGTCGCGCCGGTCGAACGCATCGACGGCGTGCTCAGCGCCGCCAACGCGGTGGTGATCCGTCCCGGCAAGATCGACCGCTCGCCCTGCGGCACCGGCTGCTCGGCGCGCATGGCGGTGCTGCATGCCAGAGGTCAACTGGAGGTCGGCGAGCGTTTCATCGGTCGCTCGATCATCGGCTCGCAATTCCATTGCCGGATCGACAGCCTGGTCGAGCTCGCCGGGCGGCCAGCAATCGTCCCCTGCCTGTCCGGCCGGGCCTGGATCACCGGTACTCACCAGCATCTGCTGGACCCCAGCGACCCCTGGCCAGAAGGCTATCGGCTTTCCGATACCTGGCCCGTCGATTTGGAGATCTGACTCAACCGCCGCCCGCCACAAGCAGGCGGCGACAAGCAACGCGGCCAAGCCACGGCCGGATTCGCACTGAACCAGGACCAACCCGGGCGAGGACCGCCCAAACCAAACGTATACGAAATACTTTAGCGGAGACGCCTCATGAGCAAACGAGTCAACTGGAGCGGTGTATTTCCCGCCGTCACCACGCAATTCAACGACGATTTCTCGATCAACCTGGAAGAAACCCACAAGGTCATCTCCAACGTCATCCGCGACGGCGTGTCGGGGCTGGTGGTGTGCGGTTCCGTTGGGGAAAACACGTCGCTGAGCGCCGAAGAGAAGATTGCTGTCACCGAAGTTGCGGTAGACGCCTCCGGAGGGCGCGTGCCGGTGATCTGCGGCGTCGCCGAATTCACCAGCGTGCAAGCAGCGAAAGTCGCCAACGCGGTGAAGAAGGCCGGCGTCGACGGCGTGATGCTGATGCCGGCGCTGGTGTACGGCTCCAAGCCATTCGAGACCGCCGAGCACTACCGCTACGTGGCCAAGCATGCCGACGTGCCGCTGATGGTCTACAACAACCCGCCGATCTACAAAAACGACGTCACGCCGGAGATCCTCATCTCGCTGGCCGATTGCGACAACGTCGTCTGCTTCAAGGATTCCTCCGGCGATACGCGCCGTTTCATCGACGTGCGCAACGAAGTGGGTGACCGCTTCGTGTTGTTCGCCGGTCTCGACGACGTGGTGCTGGAAAGCATCGCCGTGGGCGCCGAGGGCTGGGTGTCGGGCATGTCCAATGTCTTCCCCACGGAAGGCGAGACCATCTTCCGCCTGGCCAAGGCCGGCCGTTTCGCCGAAGCCATGCCGATCTACGAATGGCTGATGCCGATCCTGCACCTCGACGCCCGCGCGGATCTGGTGCAGTGCATCAAGCTCTGCGAAGCCATTGCCGGCCGTGGCAGTGCGCTGACCCGTCCGCCGCGCCTGGCACTGCCTGACGCCGACCGGGCGTTCGTCGAACAAATCATGGCCAAGGCCATGGCCAACCGACCGACATTGCCTGACGTGGGTCTTTGAGCCCGATCGGGGCGGCGCCGAACCCGGCACGCTCCCTTTCGTTCGATTGCCGCCTGCTCGCGCCGCACCTGCGGCCGGGCGCCTGATTCGACTGAGAGGTTTCGCCATGCAACTGAAAAAAGCCAATCTGTTCGCTGCACTCGGCCTGGCTCTTGCCTGCGCCGGCACACAGGCCGCCGAGACTTATACCGTGCCGACCTCGGTCCCGGAAGGCAGCTTCTTTTTCGAGAACTTCCTGGTCCGCTTCGCCAAGAACGCCGATCTGCTCACCGGCGGCGAAGTGAAGATCCGCCCGGTGGGCGCGGGCGTGATCGTTCCCGCATTACAGGTCTTCGAGTCCGTGCAGAACGGCGTACTCAAGGCCGGGCATTCCACCTCGACCTATCTGGTCAATCAGGACCCGCTCAACAATGTGTTCGCCAGCTATCCCGGCGGCATGTCGGGCGAGGAAACGCTGTCCTGGCTGTACGAGGGCAACGGCCTGAAGTACCTGCAGGAATATCGCGAGAAGGAGATGGGCCTGCATTCGATGGTGGTAGGCGTCGGCAGCACCGAGATCCTCGCCCATGCGAACAAGAAGATCGAGACGCTGGA
>DPSI01000291.1 GCA_003527165.1 Pseudomonas sp. | reverse complement strand
ACTCAGCGACTTTGCGGCTGGCCTGTGGTGGATCGAGAACAGGCGACAGTGTTTCAGCAGTTGCCTTTGGCCGCTGGTACTAATAGGAGTGCACATGCATATCACACTTTCCCCCTTCACCCCGCTACCTGGCCAATTCGTTCCGCTAATAGCTTCTCGCGCCGGCGACGTGCTGACCCTCAACGGCCAGCCCTTCGATTTCACCCAACTGCCCGAAGGCGGCACGCTGCCTTCTGCCGCTATCGACTCCGACTGGATCGTCGGTTACGTATCCCGCGTGAACGGCGAGCTGCATCTGACACTGCGCCTGCCGCACGGCCCTAACCCTTCGCGGGCAGTGGCGTTCCCCGAGCCGATCCACGTGACCGAAGACGGCCCGATCCCGCTGCCGACTGATGAGGTGCCCGCATGAATATCGACTGGAGCGGGATGATCACCGCTGAACACAAGGCTGAGCAAGCGAGGAAGGCCTTAATCGCCTCCATCGCCGCGCGCCGCTGGCAGGCGGAGACAGGCGGCATTGATGTGGCCGGCATGCATATCGAGACCGATGATCGCAGCAAAGCACTCATCACGGGATCGGCGATCAAGGCAATGCGCAGCGCTGCTTACACGCTCAACTGGAAGACGCCCGAGGGTTTCATCCAGATTCCCGCCGAGCAAGTGTTGGCTATGGCCGATGCGGTGAGCGATCACGTGCAGGCGTGCTTCAACCGCGAGGCAGAACTGCTAGAGGCGCTGGAGGCCGGAACCTTCACGCCGGATATGCTAGAGGAGGGCTGGCCCAATGAACCGGTTCACGAATCCACTCCAAGCTGAGCTCCAGCCCGACCGCAAAACATGGCGCCTTCTGGCGCCATTTTCATATCTGGACCCTGACCACGGGCTGATCGAGGTGCCGACAGGTTTCACAACTGACTTCGCCAGCATTCGAATCGTCCGCACGCTCGCAGTCATCGGTCTCGGGCTTTCGCTACTACTGAGCCTGTCGCCGTGGGCATGGCTGAGCTATGCAGCCTATGTCGTAGGGCTCGCGTGCCTGGCGCTGTATGCCGCAGTGGCCGGGTACGGTCACGGTCCGGCGGCGATCCATGACTGGATATACAAAACCGGAATGCTGCCGCGCGGCAACGGAGATCACGTGATCTTCAACGCGCTGCGATCCGAAGGCGTTGCCCGCTGGCGTGCGTGGATCTTTTGGACTGGCGTCAGGATCGGCGGCTCAAGGAGATACATAGGATGATGAAGACGTCACAACGAGGCATCGACCTCATCAAGAGCTTCGAGGGCCTGAGCCTGACAGCCTATCCGGACCCTGGAACTGGTGCCGATCCCTGGACGATCGGCTACGGCCATACGAAGGGCGTCAAGCAGGGGATGAAGATCACTGAGAACTGGGCAGAGGAACTGCTGCGCGACGACCTTGCCGAGTTCGAGGCCGCAGTAAATGGCATGGTCAAGGTTCGTCTGTGCCAACACCAGTTCGATGCACTGGTCAGTCTCACATTCAACATCGGCGCGAGTGCGTTCAGTGATTCGACGCTGCTGCGCCTGCTGAATTCCGGCATGTACGACGACGCTGCGCTGCAATTTCAGAGATGGAACCGCGCCGGTGGAAATGTCTTGGCTGGCCTGACCCGTCGCCGCATGGCCGAGCGGAAGCTATTCGAGGATGAGCAGTGAACACGCGCCTGATCGGCATAGCTGCCGCCTTGCTCGCTGCGTTCTCTGCAGGGTGGATCGCGCAAGGGTGGCGCCTTGGTGGGCAGATATCGGACTTAAGAGCGGAGTGGGCCGAAACCCTGCGCCAGACCGCCGAGGCAAACGCCGCAGTGATCCTCAAGCAGCAGAAGGAAAGCCAGGCGCTGGCCGCTGAGCTGGCGAGTCTGGACGAGCAACGATATGGAGAGCTGCGCAATGCACAGCAAGAAATCGACCGGCTGTCTGCTGCTGTGGCTGATGGCACTAAGCGGCTGTCAGTCCGCGCCAGTTGCCCAGCAGCAGGCGTGCCCGCCACCACCAGCCCCGGCGGCGTGGATGCTGGAACCCAGCGAATCGACATTCACCCAGCGGATGCAGCAGCTATTGTCCGAATCACCGGAGACGCCGACGCCTGCGCCGTGAAGCTGTCTGCGCTTCAGGATTGGGCGCGGAGTGTTACAAGGGGGAATTGAGATTGCCCGGACGAGCTAGGAGGGGAAGTGGACCGGAACTCCGGCCTCTTGTGCTGCGGATATCATGTCCTGCGTGCCTCTCCCGCCTGGAAAGGCCACGACGCCATCAGGCTTGAGTGTGAGCATGTGGCGATTGCGCAATGGTCCGGCACGCTTGCCGTGCTTCTCCCATTCGGCCCGGCAGCGGGTCAAAGTCTGGCCCATGTTGACCGCCCACTCCCTTGCCCAGCGATCCGCCCCGGTCGGGCACTCGCCCTGGATGATCTCGCATATCCCGCGAAGGGTGTGGATCTTGTCCAGCACTCGGAACACATGGTCGCGATCGGCGTAGTCGCGACCGCCGCAGACGATGATTCGGACGGGCATATTCTCATACCAATTCTCGTACCACTTGAGGGTACAGCAGGGCGTTTTGGGTAGGGAATGGACTTGTAAAGAAACGGTGCAATGCCTCCTTCACACCCCATGGCACCCTGACTTACTATACCGGCCAGTATAAGTATTAAAGCCCGCCTTGCGACAGAGAGAGACTTAACGTGTTCCGACATGCCCTGCCTTTCCTAGGTGTTATTGGTCTCGCTTTACTTGCCGGCTGCGGCAACGGCGAGCCCGAGCAGCGCTCGGCAAGGCCGGTGATGGTGATCCAGCCGCAACCGGCCAGCGAGGCGTTCGAGAGCTATCCGGGCGAGGTGCATGCGCGATACGAGCCCGAACTGGCGTTTCGAATCGGCGGAAAGGTGGTCGAGCGCATGGTCGAAGCCGGCGAGCGGGTGCGCAAGGATCAACCGCTGGCCAAGCTTGATCCGCAGGATGTGCGGTTGCAACTCGAGGGTATTCGCGCCCAGGTTGCGGCCGCTGAAGCCAACTTGCGAGTCGCCCGCGCCGAGCATGAGCGCTACAAGACGCTGATGGATCGGCAGCTGGTCAGCCGTTCGCAATTCGATTCCTCTGAAAATGCCTATCGCTCGGCTCTGGCGCGTCTGCAGCAAGCCCGCGCGGAATTCGACGTGGCGACCAATCAGGTCGCTTACGCCATCCTGCGGGCCACTCACGAAGGGGTGGTTGCACAACGCCGGATCGAGGTGGGGCAGGTGGTTGCCGTCGGTCAGACGGCGTTCGTGCTAGCGGCCGATGGCGAGCGCGAGGTGGCGATCAACCTGCCGGAACAGGCACTGGATCGTTATGCGGTTGGCCAGGCGGTTTCGGTGGAAATCTGGTCGCATCCGGGTAAGCGGTATCCGGGGCGTATTCGCGAGCTGTCGCCGGCTGCCGACCAGCAGTCGCGCACTTATTCCGCGCGCGTTGCGTTCGCCGACGCCGATGTGCCCGCCGAGCTTGGTCAGAGCGCCCTGGTGTCGATCCGCAGCAACGGCGAGGTGCCGCTCGCGGTGCCGCTGTCGGCGATCACGGCGGAGCAGGGCAAAGCGTATGTCTGGCGCGTGAAGCACGACGCCACCCTGGAGCGCGTAAGCGTGCGCACGGGCGCCTATGGCGAAACCTTGGTGCCCATTCTCGAGGGTTTGCAGGCTGATGACTGGGTCGTGTTGGCCGGTGTGCAAATGCTCCACGAGAACCAGCCGGTAAGGGCGGTCGACCGTGACAACCGCCCGGTCATACTGGCTGCTGAGGAGTGATCGGGATGCGCTTCAACCTCTCCGCCTGGGCGCTGGGCAACCGGCAGATCGTCGTCTACCTGATGTTGCTGATGGCAGCCGTGGGTGCGCTTTCGTACAGCAAGCTCGGCCAGAGCGAGGACCCGCCGTTCACCTTCAAGGCCATGGTGATCCAGACTCAATGGCCCGGCGCGACCGCCGAGGAAGTGTCCCGGCAGGTGACCGAGCGCATCGAGAAGAAGCTGATGGAGACCGGCGAATACGAGCGCATCGTTTCCTTCTCGCGGCCGGGTGAATCCAACGTGACCTTCATGGCGCGCGATTCGATGCATTCCGAACAGATTCCCGATCTCTGGTACCAGATCCGCAAGAAAATCAGCGACATCCGCCACACCCTGCCGGCTGGTGTGCAGGGGCCGTTCTTCAATGACGAGTTCGGCACCACCTTCGGCAATATCTACGCACTGACCGGTCAGGGCTTCGACTACGCCGTGCTCAAGGATTACGCCGACCGCATCCAGCTCCAGCTGCAGCGAGTGAGGAACGTCGGCAAGGTCGAGCTGATCGGCTTGCAGGACGAGAAGATCTGGATCGAGCTGTCCAACGTGAAGCTGGCAAATCTGGGCGTGCCGCTGGAAGCGGTCAAACAGGCCCTTGAGGCGCAGAATACGGTGATGTCCGCCGGCTTCGTCGAAACCGCCAGCGACCGCGTTCAGCTGCGTGTCACCGGCAGCTTCGAGACCGTCAAGGAGATTCGCGACTTTCCCATCCGGGTCGCCGGTAGCACCTTCCGCATCGGCGACGTGGCGGACGTCTATCGTGGCTTCAACGATCCGCCGGCGCCACGCATGCGTTTCATGGGCGAGCCGGCGATTGGCTTGGCCGTGTCGATGAAGGTCGGCGGTGACATCCTCATGCTGGGTGAGGCGCTGCAAGGCGAGTTCGCCCGGTTGCAGCAGGAGCTGCCGGCAGGCATGGAGCTGCGCAAGGTTTCCGATCAGCCGGCGGCTGTGAAGACTGGAGTCGGCGAGTTCGTGCGGGTGTTGATCGAGGCGTTGGCGATCGTGCTGCTGGTGAGTTTCTTCTCGCTTGGCGTGCGCACCGGGCTGGTTGTCGCGCTGTCAATCCCGCTGGTCTTGGCCATGACCTTCGCAACCATGCACTACCTTGATATCGGCCTGCACAAGATTTCATTGGGCGCGCTGGTGCTGGCGCTCGGGCTGATGGTGGACGATGCGATCATTGCGGTGGAAATGATGGCGATCAAGATGGAGCAGGGCTTCGATCGGCTCAAGGCCGCCAGTTACGCCTGGACCAGCACTGCATTCCCAATGCTTACCGGTACGTTGATCACCGCTGCCGGTTTCCTGCCGATTGCTACCGCGCAGTCGAGCACCGGTGAATACACCCGTTCGATCTTCCAAGTGGTGACCATCGCGCTGATTGCCTCGTGGATCGCGGCGGTGATGTTCGTCCCTCTGCTGGGCGAGAAATTATTGCCGGATCTGGCCAAGCGCCACGCGCTGAAGCACGGTGGCGGCGACCAAGGCCACGATCCCTACTCGACGGCGTTCTATCAGCGGGTGCGGCGCGTGATTCACTGGTGTGTGCATCGGCGCAAGACGGTGATCGTCCTGACCTTGCTGCTCTTCGTCGGCGCGATCGGGCTGTTCCGCATCGTGCCGCAGCAGTTCTTCCCGGCGTCGGGACGCCTGGAGCTGATGGTCGATCTGAAACTGGCCGAAGGTGCTTCGCTCAAGGCTACCGAAAATCAGGTGCACCGCCTCGAAGAAATGCTCAAGGCGCGCGCCGGCATCGATAATTACGTGGCCTATGTCGGCAACGGTTCGCCGCGTTTCTACCTGCCGCTGGATCAGCAGTTACCCGCCACCAGCTTCGCCCAGATCGTGGTGTTGGCGAAAAGCATCGAGGAGCGCGAAGCCCTGCGCAGCTGGCTGATCGAGCGGCTGAGAGACGACTTCCCGACGCTGCGTGGACGCGTCAGTCGTCTTGAGAATGGCCCGCCGGTGGGTTATCCAGTGCAGTTCCGAGTGACCGGCGAGCACATCGATGTCGTACGCAAGCTGGCGCGTCAGGTCGCGGCCAAGGTGCGCGAGAACCCGTACGTGGCCAACGTGCACCTCGACTGGCAGGAGCCGAGCAAGGTGGTCTGGCTGAATGTCGATCAGGATCGCGCTCGCGCCCTCGGCGTGAGCACGGTCGAATTGTCCAATTTCCTCAAGCGCACCTTTACCGGCACCACCGCCGGCCAGTTCCGCGAGGATAATGAGCTGATCGAGATTCTGCTGCGCGGCACGCCGCGCGAACGCGAAATGCTGTCGATGCTGCCGAGCCTGGCGATTCCCACCGCGGGCGGTCGCAGCGTGCCGTTGTCGCAGGTCGCCACCCTGGAGTATGGCTTCGAGGAGGGTGTGATCTGGCATCGCGATCGCCTGCCGACCGTGACGGTGCGTGCCGATATCTACGGCGATCAGCAGCCAGCCTCGCTGGTGCAACAGATCGAGCCGACGCTGGGTGATATCCGTGATGCGCTGCCCAGCGGTTATCTGCTGGAAGTTGGCGGTACCGTGGAGGATTCCAGCCGGGGTCAGGCCTCGGTAAATGCGGGCATGCCGCTGTTCGTCATCGTCGTGGTCAGCCTGTTGATGCTTCAGCTCAAGAGTTTCTCGCGCTCGGCCATGGTGTTCCTCACAGCGCCGTTGGGGCTGATCGGCGTTGCGTTGTTTCTGCTGCTGTTCGGCAAGCCGTTCGGTTTCGTTGCCATGCTCGGCACCATCGCGTTGTCCGGGATGATCATGCGCAATTCGGTGATTCTGGTGGACCAGATCGAGCAGGACATCGGCGCCGGTCAGGATCGTTTCAATGCCATTATCGACGCGACTGTGCGGCGCTTCCGGCCGATCGTGCTGACCGCGCTGGCTTCGGTGCTGGCGATGATTCCGCTGTCGCGCAGTGTGTTCTTCGGGCCGATGGCGGTGGCGATCATGGGCGGCCTGATCGTCGCGACCGCGCTGACGCTGCTGTTCCTGCCAGCGCTCTACGCGGCCTGGTTCCGCGTCAAGGAAGTGCCCCAGACGTAAGGGGCCGTCAACCGGAGTCGCCCGGTATCGGCGCTAAATGCCGGCGGCTTGCAGCAACTGTTCGGCCGCCGCCTTGGCCAGCAGCGCCTGGTCAGCCGGGCCCTCGATGTGGGCCATGCTCAGCGCACCTTCGATCAGAAACTGCAGCTGTTGCGCGAGTTGCTGCGGTTGTGGTGCCTGGAGTTCTTCCAGCAGTTCGCGCAAGTGGTGCTGGAGCTGCGCTTTGTACGCCGCCGCACGCTGATGGATCGGATGATCGCGATCCTGATATTCGGCGGCCGCATTGATGAACAGGCAGCCACAGAACGCACTGGGGCTGTGGATCATGTTGTTCAAGCCATCGAACACACCCAACAGCGCCTTGCGCGCTGGCAGTACGCTGCGCGCTTCGTGCAGGCGCTCAAACATCGGCTGCTGGCGCGCCTCCAGCACGGCCAGAATCAGCTCGTCCTTCGACTTGAAGTGCTTGTACAGCGTCATCTTGGCCACGCCGGATTCGCTGAGAATCCGGTCGATACCCGTGGCGTGATAGCCCTCTGTATAGAACAGCCGCTCGGCAGTGCTGAGCAGCAGGTCGCGCTTGTTCGTTGCCATGTAGGTCTCCTTGAGCAGCCATTATGCGGGAGTGATTCTCTTCCACCAATCGGCGCCTACGACACATCGTACTTGTAATATACAGACAGGTCTGTCTACCATCCAGTCGTGCCTTACCCAACCCCTATCTCAAGGAGCGACACGATGAAACTCTACGATTTGACCCTGTCCGGTAACTGCTACAAGGCGCGTCTGTTTCTCAGTCTGATCGGCCAGACGGCCGAGCTGGTGCCGGTGAATCTGCTGAAGGGTGAGCACAAGCAACCCTCGTTCCTTGCGATCAATCCGCGCGGGCAGGTGCCGCTACTCGAGGATGGAGATGTGCGGATGCCGGACTCGCAGGCCATTCTCGTC
>DPSI01000125.1:10328-10611 GCA_003527165.1 Pseudomonas sp. | reverse complement strand
GCACCCAGTTCTACACCTGGATCAACGGCATGCAGCAGAGTTCTGACAATACCGACGACAGCATCGAAGAAGTGACCTCCAAGGGCCTCGGTTACGGTGTGCAGGCGAAGATGGGCAACCTGTCGTTGACTGCGTCCGGCTTCCAGGCCGAGGGCATCAACCCGTTCTTCACCAACAACGCCGGCGAGGCGCTGCTGCGTGAAGTCGATAGCGATGGCTACCTGCTACAGGGCTCCTACCGCTTCGGAAAGAATCGCCTGGCGCTGTCCTATGGCAAAACAAA
>DPSI01000125.1:2918-10321 GCA_003527165.1 Pseudomonas sp. | reverse complement strand
GCGGCGACTGGGACTTCGTCAACTATCAGGTCGGCCTGGTCTACAAGCCGACGGCCAACAGCAGCCTTTACG
Source organism: Pseudomonas sp. (assembly GCA_003527165.1). Taxonomy (GTDB): domain Bacteria; phylum Pseudomonadota; class Gammaproteobacteria; order Pseudomonadales; family Pseudomonadaceae; genus Stutzerimonas. The sequence goes on along the minus strand of DPSI01000125.1, from coordinate 10,249 downwards.
CTTCCTGGGCCACCTCTTCGACCCCGCCGACCATCTCGGCCGGCGACCAGAACAACGGCAACGGCCTGGGCACGGCGGCCGACTATGAAACCCGCGGGGTGGCGCTGTTTCACAGCATCAACGACAACCTCACCCTGGTTGCCGAACTGAACCAGTTCGAAATCGACGGCAAGGACAATCCGGCCCTCGACGAGGACACTCGCACCTTCGCGGTCGGAGCTGCGCTGAGTTTCTAAGCAGGGCGTGGACGGAACCCGAACCGTAGGTCGCGCTATCCGTTGCAGAGCCGTAAGTCGTCGCCGAGCGTACGACTACGCCCTGAGGGCACGACGGCCATCGTCGCGCCCGCTGAACCGCTTAAAGGCTGGTACCCGTCAGGGCCAGCCTTTTTGCTGAGCCCGATCATGTATTTGTAGCGCCTGCTCCAGTCGCACCGAGCAATCGAGGCAACGGCGAGTGCTTTTGTCGCATCGCTACCTTGGCAGGGCGACTCCGGTACTCAAGTAGCATTTTCGTACCCTATGCCCTGACTAAGAATAGGGGCATCCAATATCGATGTATGGGGTGTGGTGCGTGATCGAACTAGAAGGCGAGGCGATACGCACAGCGATGTCCGAAGCCCCTGATGCCGAGACGGTGGCCCAGGATCTGGCGCGTCAGCTGATCCATCCGTACTTGGGCTTCGTCCTGTTCTTCTGTTCGGCGGAGTACGACCTTCCGGCCCTCGGCGATGCGTTGAAGCAGTACTTCGGCGGGGTGCGCGTGGTGGGCTGTACCTCGGCGGGCGAAATCACCTCCCAGGGCTACGGCCGCAGCTGCGTGACAGCAGTTGGCTTCGATCACCGTAGCTTTTCCATCGCCTGCGAACTGATCGATGAAATGGATCGCTTCAGCCTCATCGACGCGCAGCAACTGGTCGAGCGCCTGGGCAGCGATTGTCGCAGCAACTCCCTGGCACCGATCAAGGACCATAGCTTCGCGCTGACGCTGCTCGACGGGCTGTCCAGCCGCGAGGAGATCGTCCTTTCGGCGCTCAGCGCCGCTTTTGGCAGCATTCCGCACTTCGGTGGCTCAGCCGGTGATGACAATCACCTGACCGATACCCACGTTTATTACGAGGGTAAATTCCACAGCGGTGCAGCCATCGTGGTGTTGATCAACACCTGGCTCGATTTCGAGGTGTTCACCACGCATCACATGCTTCCACGTGGCGAAAAACTGGTCGTGACACAGGCGGATAGCAACGCCCGCCGCGTCTACGAGCTGAACGCCGAACCCGCTGCCGAGGAGTACGCCCGGTTGATCGGCGTGAACGTCAGCGACCTCGACCACCGGTTGTTCGCCGCGCATCCGCTGGCGGTGCGCATCAACGAGCACTATTACGTGCGCTCGATCCAGAAGGTCAACGACGACCTCAGCCTGACGTTCTACTGCGCGGTGGAAAACGGCATCGTGCTCACCGCCATGCGCCCCGGGCCGCTGATGCCCAACCTGGAAGCGCTGTTCGAACGCCTCGAGCAGCGCCTAGGTCCGCCTTTGCTGACCATCGGTTGCGACTGCTTTTTGCGGCGGCTGGAAATCGAGGGCAACGGGTCTACGGAGCAGACCTCCGCCTTTCTCCGACGCCAGCAGGTGATCGGCTTCAACACCTACGGAGAGCAGTTCAATGGCATGCACATCAACCAGACCTTCACCGGCGTCGCCATCGGTCGGCCTGGAGGGCGGGGCGGTCGCTGAGCTGTTAAAGCGGCAGGTCGAGCTTGAGCGCGAGAACGAGAAGCTGCGGCGCATCAATACGGCGCTGATCGAACGCATCGAATCCAGCGGCTCCGGACGTGATGCATCCTACGCGGCGTTTCAGCACTCGGTCGAGCTGGCCGAGCAGGTCCGTGAGCGCACCGACGCACTGAATCAGGCAATGGCCGAACTCAAGGCCAGCAACCGCCTGCTCAGCGATGCGCGCCTGCGAGCCGAAACCGCTCACCAGCATCTGGTGGATGCCATCGAGAGTATTTCCGATGCCTTCGTGCTGTTCGACAAGGACCAGCGCATCGTTCTGTTCAACAAACGCTTCAAGTCGTTGTGGAGCCGTACCCGTGCGCGCATCAACAGCGGCACGCGCCTGTCGGAGCTCAAACGGCTGGCCGAAAGCAGCGGGCTGATCGCCGAAGAACACCGTGGCAAGGTCAACGAGCCCATCGTCTACCGCCTGCAGAATGGCCGCTGGGTACAGCTCAGCGAGCGGCCGACCCGCGAAGGCGGGCTGGTGATGCTCTACACCGATATCACCGAGGTCAAGGTCAGCGAAACCATGCGCCGTGAACAGGCGTTGGCGCAGAAGTCTCGGCTGTTGCAGCGCGCCGTGGACAACCTGTCCCAAGGGGTGGCCATGGTCAGCGCAGATGGCAGCCTGGAGCTGTGGAACGGCCGCTTCCTCGAACTCTGCGGTCTGGCGCCGATCGAGGCGCATCGGCCGTTCGAGGAGGTCATGGCCGACAGCGAGCTGAAACTGCTGACACCTAACAGCCGTGACATCAATGGCTATCCACTCGGCGAGCTCGAACAACATCTGTTCGATGGCCGCACCTTGGAAATCCGTACCCATCCGCTGCCCACTGGCGGCTTCGTCAATACCTTCACCGACATCACCGAGCGCTATCGTCATGCCGAAGCGTTGCGCGAGAGCGAGCGCTGGATCCGCCTGATCACCGACCACGTGCCGGCACTGATCGCTTACGTGTCGGCGGATCTGACCTACGAGTTCACCAACAAGGTCTACGAGGAATGGTACCGCTGGCCGAGCGACGGCATGCTCGGGCAGTCCCTGCGCGAGATCCACAGCGGTGAACACTGGTATCAGCTCGAGCCCTACATCGACCGCGCGCTGTCCGGCGAAAACGTCAGTTTCGAGATGGCCGAGCGTAATCATTCCGGCCAGCAGCGCTACATGCTGCGCTCTTATGTGCCGAACCGTCAGGCCAACGGCGAAGTGGCGGGGCTCTTCGTGCTGATTCAGGACATCACCGATCGTCGCCGTACCGCTGAAGCGCTGCATCAGGCTTACCAGAACCTGGAGCAGCGGGTCCGCGAGCGCACGGCAGAGCTGACCAGCCTGAACGAACAGCTATTGTGCGAAATCGACGAGCGCGCCCACGCCGAAGCGCGGTTGCGTGAAGCCAAACGCGAGGCCGAGCTGGCTAACCTGTCGAAGACCAAGTTTCTCGCCGCGGTGAGCCATGACCTGCTGCAGCCGCTCAACGCCGCGCGGCTGTTCACCAGTGCGCTGCTGGAACAACCCACTGCGCCCAGCGGCGGTCTGATCCGTAACATCAGTAATTCGCTGGAAGACGTGGAGAATCTGCTCGGTACCCTGGTGGATATTTCCAAGCTCGACGCCGGCGTGATCAAACCGGATATCGCGCCCTTTGCCGTCAGCGAGCTATTGGAAAACCTTGCGGTGGAGTTCCGCCAGATAGCCGGTAGCGAGCAATTGCAACTGGACTTCATTCCTTGCTCGGCGCTGGTACGTAGCGATATTCAGTTGCTCGCGCGGATCCTGCGCAACCTGCTCACCAATGCGATTCGCTATACGCCTCAAGGCCGCGTATTGCTGGGTTGCCGGCGTCGTCGCCAGAGCCTGTCCATCGAAGTCTGGGACACCGGTGTCGGCATCGCCGAAGACAGGCTGGAAGAGGTGTTTCACGAATTCAAACGGGGCGAGGGGGTGCGTCCCAACCAGGATCGCGGACTTGGTCTGGGCCTGGCGATCGTCGACAAGATCGCACGCATGCTCGGTCATCGCATTCTGGTGCGCTCGCAGCCGGGGCAAGGGTCGGTGTTCGCCATCGAAGTGCCGTTGTCCAAGCGCGCACCCAAGGCCAGGCCAGAGCCGACCACCACGGATCTGCTATTGGAAAGGCTCAAGGGCGCAAGGGTTTGGGTGCTCGACAACGACACTGCGATCTGCGCCGGTATGCGCACCTTGCTCGAGGGCTGGGGCTGCGTCGTGATCACCGCGCTTTCGGAGCAAGACCTGGCGGGGCAGGTCGACAACTTCCATGCCGATGCTGACCTGATCATCGCCGACTACCATCTGGATAACGGCTGCAACGGCGTCGATGTGGTCGCAACGGTCAATGCGCGCCGCGCCAGTCCGCTACCGGCGTTGATGATCACCGCCAATTACAGCAATGACCTGAAGCAGCAGGTCAGACAGCTGGGGCACATGCTGATGCATAAACCGGTGCGGCCAATGAAGCTGAAGACCGCCATGTGCCATATGCTCGAACACGGCCATTCGTGAGGCGGGGCCTTCGGCCCTGTTCGCGAGCTCGCTCCCGCGAAAAAAAGCCGTGCGGGCCGGAGACGCGGGCCGACACGGCGCAACCTGTAGGGGCGAGCTTGCTCACGAATGATTGAAGCGGATGCTCAGCGACGCAAATAAGCCGTGAAATCGATATCGCCAGCTGACAGGATCGCCTGTACCCGGTTATGCACGTTGAGCTTGCGCAGAATCGCCGAAACGTGCGCCTTGACGGTCGTCTCGGCGATATCGAGGTTGTAAGCGATCTGTTTGTTCGACTCGCCCTTGGTCATGCGTTCGAGGACTAACAGCTGCTTACGCGTGAGCGCCTGCAACAGCTCGGGCGGGATGCTCTGCTCGTTGGGTTGAGAGCGGCGAGTGCTGGCTTTCTGGCTGCGGATGATGTCCGAGGGCAGGTAGACGTTACCGTTGAGGATCTGCTCGATGGCTTCAGTCATCTGCGCGCGCGGCGAGGATTTGGTGATGAAGCCGCAGGCTCCGTAGGTAATGGCCTGCAGCACGACCTGTTTGTCCTGCTCGGCGGAAACGATCACCACCGGAATGGTCGGCGCTTCGTTGCGCAGGTTGATCAGCCCGTTGAGCCCATGCATGCCTGGCATGTTCAGGTCGAGCAGCACCAGGTCCAGATCGTCGTTTTCCAGCGTCATCGTCAATGCGCTGTCGAGGTCCGCGGTTTCGAGAATTTCGCTGCCGGGAAAGCCATCCTGGATCACGTTGTGGATGGCTTCGCGAAACAGCGGGTGGTCATCAGCAATCAGTATCTTGTACAAGGCCGGTCACCTCATTGTTGTGATTATGGTGGGGCGGATCGGTAGGGCGTTTATCCTGCTGCTTGTCCACGGCCTGACGCAGGGTCGCGTCGGAACCGAACAGAACCGGGCGAACCTCGCTCATGTAGGTGATATCGGAGCGCAAGCTTGCCCATTGTGCTGGGCGAAAGCTAGCTGCAGGCGAGCCGTGCCGCTGTCGCCTGAGTGGGCGACGTACTGACGGATATTGATGGCGATGCGTGGTACGCCATCAGGCGACCTACGCTGAGCTGAGATCAGCCACACCACCGGCATGCTAGGCATCTTCCGTTCCCAGTACTTCGGTCGGCCACATTACATTGCAAAGCGCACCGTTTTGAAATCCTACGATCGGCACGAAACCCAGTACCAAAGTAGTAGGGCTTCGTTCAGGCCGCGCGCCGCAGCGCAGCGTTCTGCGGGTTGAAACTGACTACCGACAGCAGACTGAACAACAGCATCAGCCCCAGGCATATACCCAGGGCCAGCGGATTCAGGCGTTCATACAGCGCGTAGCGAACCAGCTCAACCGCATGAGTGAACGGATTGACCGAACAGATCCAGTAGAGCCATTCGCTGGCCTCGCGCATCTTCCACAGCGGGTACAGGGCGGAGGAGAGGAAGAACATCGGGAAGATGACGAGGTTCATCACGCCGGCGAAGTTCTCCAGCTGGCGAATGCCGTTGGATAGCAGCAGGCCCAACGCGCTGAGCAGCAGCGCCACGAGCAGCAGCGCGGGCAGAGCAGTCAGCAATCCCGCCAGGGGCGGCTGTACGCCGTAGAACCAGGCGATGGCGAGGAAGGCGTAAACCTGCAGCAGCGAGATCAGCGCGGTGGCGAGCAGCTTGCTGGCCAGTAGAAAGCTGCGCGGCAGCGGACTGGTCAGGAGCACGCGCATGCTGCCCATCTCACGGTCGTAGACCATCGACAGCGAGCCCTGCATGCCATTGAACAGCAGGATCATGCAGGCGAGGCCCGGCATGATCCATGTCTCGTAAGTGATGTAAGTGTCGTACGGCTCAATGATCGCGATACCCAGCGCCGCGCGGAATCCTGCGGCGAAAACGACCAGCCACAGCAGCGGCCGCACCAGGGCGCTGAAAAAGCGCGAGCGCTGTTGGACAAAACGCAACCACTCGCGCCAGACGATGGCACGCAGGCATTCCCAATAGGCAGTCATGGCGATGGCTCCAGAATCTGATGCGGGCGCACGGCGTGATCCAGACGCATCAGGCGGCCGCCGAACGATGGGTGAGACGAGCGAAGGTTTGCTCCAAACTCCCGTCTGTGGCGGACAGCAAATCGGCGCGACCCTGCGCAACGAGGTGGCCTCGGTTGAGAATGACCAGATCGTCATCGGCTTGCACCTCATCAAGCAGGTGGGTCGTCCAGAGCACGCTCATACCTTCGTCATGGCAGAGGGCACGGACATGATCGTTGAGTGCCTGGCGGCTGGCCGGATCGAGGCCGGCGCTGGCTTCGTCGAGCAGCAGAAGGCTGGGTTGGTGCAGCAAGGCGCGAGCGATTTCGACGCGTCGACGGTGACCGCCGTTGAGTTCACGCACCTTGCTCTTGCGCCGGTCGCCCAACTGTTGGCGATGCAGCTCGAGCTCGATCCGATCGTTGGCGATCATTCGTGGCATGCCATGCAAGGCCGCGTGATAACGCAGGTTCTGCTCGACGCTGAGATCCAGATCGAGCGTGCTCTGCTGGAATACCACGCCCAGCCGTCGCAACGCCTCGCGAGGTTGGCTGCGCAGGCTATGGCCGGACACACGAATTTCGCCCTGCTGCAGGTCATAAAGCCGCGTCAGCAGCGCGATCAACGTCGACTTACCGGCCCCGTTGGGGCCGAGCAACGCGGTGAAACGGCCTGCTGCCGCGCTGAAAGTTACATTCTGCAAGGTTTGCCGCGCGCCGTAGGCGAAGCCGAGATCTTCGACCCGTAGGGCTGTCATGGCGCCACCACCACGCCCCAAGGGTAACGGCCGACCTTGATCGACTTGGTCACTTTGAGCGAGCCCACGTCGATAACCGAGACATCACCGCTGACCCCGTTGGTGGTCAGCAACCGGGTCTCGTCGAGGTTGAACGCCATGTGCCAGACCCGACGCCCCACCAGCAGGTAATCCAGCACCTCGTAGGTTTTCGCATCGACCACGGCGATGTGGTTGGCCGGGCCGAGCGCGACGAAGGCATATTTGCCGTCAGCGCTGAG
>DPSI01000125.1:410-2867 GCA_003527165.1 Pseudomonas sp. | reverse complement strand
TGCACGCCTTTGATCTTGAAATTCAGCGTCTTGATGATCTGCCGCTGCTCGACATCGACGACGCTGACCGTGCCGCCGATTTCCGAGGAGGCCCAGAGCAGCTTGCTGTCCTTACTGAACTCGGAGTGGCGCGGGCGCTGGTCGACCAGCGTGTTGTCCACCAACTGGTTGGTACGGGTGTCGATCCAGTGCAGCATGTTGGTGGTTTCGCTGGTGTTCACCGCCCACTTGCCGTCCGGGCTGACGCCCATGCCTTCGGGCTCGACTCCCACGTCGATTTGCGCCAGCACCTCTTCATTGTCGACGTCGACCACGGTGACCAGCGCATCGTCCTCGTTGGAGATGTACAGCCACTTGTTGTTCGGATGCAGGGCGAACTGCTCCGGGTCGGCACCGGACGGCAGCTGTTTGATAATCTTGCGCGTCGCCAGGTCCATGACCTGCACCGTATCCGAGTCGCTGGCGCAGATGTAGAGCAGCTTGTTGTCATGCGAAAGCGTCAGCCCGCGCGGTCGTTGGCCGACTTCGAGCGTCTCGACCGTTTCCAGTGTGTTCAGGTCGATCACGCTGATGGTGTCGTCCTTCTCGTTGGAGACGTAGGCAGTGGCCGCCAGGGCGGACGCGCTGGCGCAGGTCAGAACGGAGGTGATGGTGGCGGCAAGGAGCGTTCTATGCATCGGGATTTTTCTCTTATCGTTATGTAGGACGACTCGGCGCAAGATTCACCGAGTGCTTGAGTCGGATTGGGCAGCGGTATCCATATGTTTCAGGTAGTCGTCGGCCTCGGTCTGGCCGCCTTTCGAGGCGCTTTGCAGCCAATGCCGCGCAGCCTGCAGGTCGGCTGAGACACCACGTCCTTCGGCCAGGGCGACGCCCCAGTGGTAGCGCGCAAGGCTGACATAGCTGGCTTCGTCCGGTTGCTCGGCGGCCCGCTTGAGCAGCATCGCGGCCCGCTCCAGGTCCTTGGGTACGCCGCTGCCGCTTTCATACATCTGTGCCAGCGAAATCATCGAGTAGATGTCGTCCCAGCGCCGTACGCAGTCTTCGAAGATCTGCTTCGCCGCGTCGAAGTTGCCGGTCTTTGCGGTGACATAGCCATATAGGCATTTGATCCGCTTGGGGCTGTCGATATAGGCCTCGTAACCCAGCTCATCGGCGTATGCGCCTGTCGAGGCGATGATCAACGCGGCAGCCAATGCCGCTTTCACGAGACGGATGCTACAAACGACGCTCATGATTTCCCCTCGCTCAGCCGGCATTCGCTCTCCGGCCGATCGAAGCCCAGGGTGTCCAGCTCGCTGGTGGGATGCAGGAAACCTTCTTGGGGCGAGTTGGAGACCAGACCGCGTGGATGCACCAGTGGTATGGGCTGGCGCAGCTGGCCGTTCCAGGGCTGGAAGGTCAGCTTGCGACCCTTGAAGCCATCCACCGGCAGGGTCTCGCTCAACGAGATCTGGCGTATGGCCTGCGGGTCGGTCACGCCGAGCTTGGTGATCGCCGTAGCCAGGCTGCGTACTCCGATCCAGGCGGCGAAATCGCGGTCATTCATCCAGCGATTGGCGTGTGCTTCGAAGCGCTTCTGCAACTGCGCGGCGCCGTAAGTTTCCACCGTCTTGTGCCAGCCGGTCGGTGTCAGGCCTTGGGTGCCTACCACGGGCCGCGGCAGCCAGGTGTGGTAGGGCACGTATTCACCGAAGTCGCCGCGCTCGTCGGCGACCACCACCACGTCGTATTCGCCCGCCTGGGTGAACAGGGGCATGTCTGCCTGTGCCGTGCGCCGCTGGTCGTTATCGAAGGTCCAGGGCTTTTCCTCGATGATCTTATGGCCGAAACGCTTGGCGGCGCGTTTGAGTGCCCGAGCGTAAGCCTGGTCTTCATGTGTCGGCCCGCTGATCAGCAACCAGCGGTTCCAGCGGCGCACGGCGAGAAACTGGCCCAGCGCATCGGCCAGCATGCTGCGGCTCGGCAGGGTGTGCAGCACGTTGGCGAGGCAACGGGTTGTGCGCAGCTCGTCACTGAAGCTGCCAGCGTTGATCAGCAAACTGTCAGGCATTACCTGTGCAAGCTGCTGCAGATCGGTTGCCGGAGCGTTGACGATGAACAACCGCAAGCCCCGATCGTGCAGCATCTGGGCTTCTTCGCGCAGCTGTTCGGGACTGTCGGCGCTGACGCTCTGCAAGGCATAGCGGTGCTTGAGGAAGCGACCGGTGGAGTTGCTGTCGGTAATGGCGAGCTCGGCACCGCGCAGGCCGGCGTCGGCAGGCTCCGGGATCACGTTGGACAGCAGCGGACCGAGATCCGGGCGATAGCCCAGGTAACCGATGCGCACCGACAGTTCCTCGCCCGGCTCGGCTGCGACAGTGCTGAAGGTAGCGCAGCAGGCGAGGGTGATCAGACAACCGGTACGTGAAAGACCGGCACGTAAAAAAAGAGAGCGCATGGACGACTCCTGTGGCG
>DPSI01000125.1:0-173 GCA_003527165.1 Pseudomonas sp. | reverse complement strand
GCATGGACGACTCCTGTGGCGTTGCGGCCAGCATAGGAACCGTGGCGGGGCGGGGGAATATGCAGAAAGTACCAGTCGCTGTGTACCAAGGTAGTAAACCGGCGCCTGCTGGCTGCCCCTAGCATAGGGACGTCCATAACAAGAACGAGCAGACGCCATGCCTCCCTTCAAAG
>DPSI01000252.1 GCA_003527165.1 Pseudomonas sp. | reverse complement strand
CGTGATCGACCAAGAGCGCAACCTGTTGCATTACAGTATTGGTGGGCATCTCCCGATGCCAGTGCTCTACACCGGTGATACGGCGAGATATCTGGAAGGGCGGGGCTTGCCGGTTGGCCTGTTCGTCGAAGCGACCTACGATAATTACGAGATCGAACTTCCTGACTCGTTCAGTCTGACGCTGCTTTCTGATGGCATTCTGGACCTTTTGCCGGGGGAAGCCCTCAAAGATAAGGAAGCAGGGCTGCCCGGGCTGATTGCCGACGCAGGCGGTACGCTGGAGGGACTTCAGCAGGTATTCGGCCTGGCCGAGCTCGAGGATATGCCCGATGACATCGCATTGCTGGTATTAAGCAGGAACCTTGCATGAGCACTGGAAAGATCCAGTTCGCTGAGCAGGACGGCACTTTCGTTCTCAAGTTCGTCGGCGAAATCCGGTTAACACTTTGCTCGGCGTTGGATGCAACGATCGAGAAGATTTTTTCGTCGCTGGATTTCTCCTCGATCGTTATCGATCTTACCGAGAGTCGCAGCATTGACAGCACGACGCTTGGCCTGCTGGCCAAACTTTCGATTCTTTCGCGGCAGAAAGTCGGCATGTTGCCGACGCTGGTCACCACCCATGCCGACATCACCCGCCTGTTGCAGTCGATGGGCTTTGATCAGGTATTCAACATTGTCGATCAGCCGCTGCCGTCGCCTGAACGACTAGCCGACCTACCTAGTCAGGACCAATCCGAAGAGATTGTGAAGAACAAGGTGCTGGAGGCTCACCGCATCCTGATGAGCCTCAATGAATCCAACCGCGAAGCCTTTCGCGACCTCGTGACTGCGCTGGAACGCTCCTGAATCAGCGTTTGGCTTCGAGCAACGCCTCGAGCTTTTCCTGATCGCGAGCAAACTGGCGGATGCCCTCGGCCAGCTTCTCCGTCGCCATCGGATCCTCATTCAAGCCCCAGCGGAAGCTGCCTTCATCCAGTGCGATACGTGGTTCGGATGCGCGACCGGGTAACAGCTTGCGCTCTAACGGGCCTTCTTCCTGAGCCAGCTGGCCGAGCAGCTCGGGGCTGATGGTCAGGCGGTCACAACCTGCCAGCGCTTCGATTTGCCCGGTATTACGGAAGCTCGCCCCCATCACCACGGTCTGATAACCGTGCGCCTTGTAATAATCATAGATACGGCTGACCGATTGCACGCCGGGATCTTCATCGCCAGTGTAGTCGCGGCCTTCATGCTTTTTATACCAATCGTAGATACGGCCCACGAAAGGCGAAATGAGGAACACGCCGGCTTCAGCGCAGGCCACCGCCTGGGTAAATGAGAACAGCAGGGTCAGGTTGGTCTGGATGCCCGACTTGTCAAGTTGCTCGGCGGCTCGGATGCCTTCCCATGTGGACGCCAGTTTGATCAGCACGCGCTCGCGGGATACACCTGCCTGCTCATACAGGCCGCTCAGAGATTCGCCGCGCTGAATCATTGCTTCGGTATCGAATGAAAGCCGCGCGTCCACCTCGGTGGAAATGCGCCCAGGAATCAGCTTGAGCACTTCCTGGCCGACCGCGACGGCAAACAGATCGCAGCCCAGTCCGATGTCACCCGCGCACCGGGACATCGCTGCCTGCAGATGTTCCGCATAACGCGGCAGGGCGGCGGCCTTGAGCAACAGCGACGGGTTGGTGGTGGCGTCTACCGGCTGCAGACGGGCAATGGCATCGAGATCGCCAGTGTCGGCGACGACGGTGGTGAACTGCTTGAGTTGTTCCAGCTTGGATGTCATGGGAGCGCTCTATCCTCTGAGTTGGCATGACCTTAACCCGAGTCACCGAGCCGTTCAACGAGCGGATGGTCCGGGAGACAGCACTTGGATTGGAAATGGTCCCGGGTGTTCCTGGATGGAAATCATCAGCGCCCTTCGAGCAGGCTGGTCGCCTGATCCAGCAACGCCAGTGGCTCCTTGGTTTTGTGGATATCGACCGAGAGCAATTGGCGAAAGCGTCGGGCACCGGGGAAACCCTGGCCGAGACCCAACACGTGGCGGGTGATGTGATGCATCGAACCGCCAGCATCCAGGTGCCGCTGGATATACGGTCGCATCCGTCTCAGCGCATCGGCGCGGCTGATAATCGGCTCAAGGCTATTGAACAACCTGGCGTCCACCTGCGCGAGCAGGTAGGGATTGTGATACGCCTCGCGTCCGAGCATCACCCCGTCGAAGCGTTCCAGATGCGCCTCGCATTCCTCCAGCGTTTTGATACCACCGTTGAGGATGATTTCCAAATCCGGAAAGTCCTCTTTGAGCCGGGCGGCGACTTCATAACGCAAGGGGGGAACTTCGCGGTTCTCCTTCGGCGACAGGCCTTCGAGGATGGCGATACGTGCGTGTACGGTAAAGCTGCGGCAGCCCGCTTCACGCACCTGGCCGACGAAGTCGCAGAGCTCGGCATAGCTGTCGCGCCCATTAATGCCGATTCGGTGCTTAACCGTCACGTCGATCCCGACGGCATCTCGCATCGCTTTGACGCAATCGGCCACCAGTGCCGGATGCCCCATGAGACAGGCGCCGATCAAGTTGTTCTGCACGCGATCACTGGGGCAGCCAACGTTGAGGTTAACCTCATCATAGCCAGCCGCTTCGGCCATCTTTGCGCAGGCAGCGAGGTCGCCGGGCACGCTGCCGCCAAGCTGTAGGGCCAGCGGATGCTCCGTCTCGTCGTGCCGCAGGAAACGTTCGGCATCACCATTGATCAGGGCGCCTGTTGTCACCATCTCGGTATAGAGGAGGGCATGTCGGGACAGTTGACGCAGGAAGAACCTGCAATGCCTATCCGTCCAGTCCATCATCGGCGCGACGGAGAAGCGGCGGGGCGGTGCCGCGCGCGTGTTTGCTGGCTTGTAGCTTGGTTCCATGTTGCTTTCCGGCTGAATATTGCTAGCGTCGTATAGGCGTTTCGCGGTGTTTTCGATGGTTCGTGTTTCGATGTGCCATCGACGCGCATGTTTCCGCCGCTCGCTAGAAACGCGTACCAGTGTGGCTGTTTTCGGATTGCGCATGAACTGCCTGGGCAGATGACATCGCAGCATGCGCACAGGGAAAAGGCGAGCAAGTCTAACAGGTGAGCCAAACCTTCGCGCAAACGAGCAGGTGAGATCCTCCGCACCATCGAGTCCGACCGTTTTGTCACCGGCGTCACCTGGGCTGATGGCATGGAGTCTGGGAAGGTGGCGAAAGAGAGCTGAGGCGTATCGACGCGCTGACTGGCGAGGTGCTGACTACTCTGGAGATACCGCAAGGTATCGGCGTATCAGGGCTCGAATACGATGGCACGGGTCGATTCTTCTCCGGAGGCGGCGCAAGCGGGAGAGTAAGGGCCTTACGCCGCTCGAGCTG
>DPSI01000184.1:911-2719 GCA_003527165.1 Pseudomonas sp. | reverse complement strand
GGTTGGTCGCGTCGGAGGCTGCCAAGCGTTGCTCCATAGACGCGGGACAGAAATTCGGTCCCCAGCTCGAAGGGCTCGGAGGGCTTGACAGCGACGCCCAGCGCATTCAGGACCGTCTGGGCAAGGACGGCGATAAGATGCAACAGGCTGAGCGCGAGCGTCTCGAACTGGAATTCAAGCAGAAAGCCCGCGATTTCCAGTTCCTCTCCAAGGAGCTCAATGAGTCCAAGGCAGCTGCCGATCGCGACATGCTCAAGCAGCTCAAGCCCAAGCTGGACAAATCGGTGGAAGACGTCATCAAGAAGGGTGACTACGACCTGGTGCTCGAGCGCGGCGCGGTGGTTGATGTCAAGCCACAATACGACATCACCCGCCAAGTCATCGAGCGCATGAATCAGCTGCGCTGATGAGCGGGGTTGTCTACACGCTCGGCGATCTCGCCGAGCAGCTAGGGGCTCAGTTGCGCGGCGATGCGTCGCTGCGTGTGTCAGGGCTGGCAACGCTGCAGGATGCCGGGCCCGAGCAACTGAGTTTCCTGGCCAATGCCCAATATCGAAAGTTTCTCGCCACAACGCGTGCGGGAGGCGTGCTACTTACATCCAAGGATGCCGAGGGCTACGCGGGCACCGCGCTTGTCGTCGCCAATCCCTATCTCGCCTATGCGCGTCTCTCGCATCTGTTCGAGACGCGGCCGCAGACCCCCGCTGGGATCCATCCCAGCGCTATCGTCGACCCCAGCGCCGATATCGATCCCTCCGCGCGGATCGGTGCTCAGGTCGTGATCGAGGCTGATGTGTGGATTGGGTCCAACGTCGAAATCGGCGCCCAATCCGTGATCGGTGCGCGGAGTCGTATCGGCGCTGACGGTCGGCTGGCGGCTCGAGTGACCTTGTGTCACGACGTGACCATCGGTGAGCGGGTAGTCATTCAGCCTGGTGCGGTGATAGGTGGTGAAGGGTTCGGCTTCGCCAACGAGCACGGCAGCTGGGAAAAGATCGCTCAGCTCGGCGGTGTGCGTATCGGTGACGATGTCGAGATCGGCGCCAATACCACCATAGACCGTGGAGCGATATCGGATACGGTGATCGGGAACGGCGTGAAGCTGGATAATCAGATCATGATCGCCCATAACGTTCAGATCGGCGATAACACGGCCATGGCCGGTTGCTCGGGGGTATCCGGCAGTACGAAAATCGGCCGCAACTGCATGATTGCCGGTGGGGTCGGGCTCGTTGGTCATATCGAGGTCTGCGATAACGTGTTCATCACTGGCATGACCATGGTCACTCGGTCGATCACCGAGCCGGGGAGCTATTCGTCGGGGACGGCCATGCAGACGGCCTCGGAGTGGCGCAAGAGTGCCGCCCGGATTCGTCATCTCGATGACATGGCTCGCCGCCTGCAACAAGTGGAAAAACGCCTGGCTTCCGTGACCCCGCGCGGGGATGCGTCTTCTGATGCCTGACCCTGTCGTCTGATTGCCCCTGCTAGAGGCTTTCGCTAGCGGTTGCGCGGCTGCATGCCGTGCTGGCTCCCACAATCCTTACGGGCTTTTTCTTCATATGATGGATATCAACGAGATTCGCGAATACCTTCCCCATCGTTACCCTTTCCTGCTGGTTGATCGGGTGGTGGAACTGGATACGGAAGCCAAGCGTGTTCGCGCTTACAAGAACGTCTCCATCAACGAACCGTTCTTCAATGGGCACTTCCCACAGCATCCGATCATGCCGGGCGTGTTGATTATCGAAGCCATGGCGCAGGCTGCCGGATTGCTCGGTTTCAAGATGATGGGCGCGAAGCCAGCC
>DPSI01000184.1:0-767 GCA_003527165.1 Pseudomonas sp. | reverse complement strand
GGCGACGGCACGCTGTACTATTTCGTCGGCTCGGACAAGCTGCGCTTCCGTCAGCCGGTAGTGCCGGGCGACCAACTGTTTCTCGAGGCGTCTTTCATCAGCGCCAAACGTGGGATCTGGAAGTTCGATTGCCGTGCCAGTGTCGATGGTAAGCCCGTATGCTCTGCCGAGATCATTTGTGCGGAACAGAAGATATGAATTTGATCGACCCTCGCGCCATCGTCGATCCTGCAGCCCGACTGGCGGATGACGTCAAGGTCGGACCTTGGTCGATCATCGGCCCGGACGTCGAAATAGGCGAGGGGACGGTGATCGCGTCTCACGTGGTCATCAAGGGGCCGACCCGCATCGGCCGGCACAATCGAATCTTCCAGTTTTCTTCGGTGGGTGAGGATACGCCCGACCTCAAGTACAAGGGCGAGCCGACGCGCTTGGTAATCGGCGATCACAATGTGATTCGTGAAGGGGTGACCATTCACCGCGGCACTGTCCAGGATCGAAGCGAGACCACCATCGGTGACCACAACCTGATCATGGCTTACGCGCACATCGGTCATGACAGCGTAATCGCCAACCACTGCATTCTGGTGAACAACACCGCACTGGCGGGCCATGTGCACGTGGGTGACTGGGCGATTCTGTCTGGATATACGTTGGTCCATCAATACTGCCACATCGGCGCGTACAGCTTTTCAGGAATGGGAACTGCGATCGGCAAGGACGTTCCGGCGTTCGTCACCGTGTTCGGCAATCCAGCCGAGGCGCGC
>DPSI01000153.1 GCA_003527165.1 Pseudomonas sp. | reverse complement strand
CGCAGACGGGTGTCCAGGATGTAATCGGCCTGCAGTTCGGACAGCTCGAAGCGCGCCATCAGCACCGGCTTGGGCTGGTCCTCGGTACGGATGATGTGGATCACCTCGTCGAGGTTGAGAAAGGCCACCAGCAAACCTTCCAGCAGGTGCAGCCGTTTTTCTACCTTGTCCAAGCGGAACTGCAGGCGCCGGCGCACGGTGCCGATACGGTAGGTCAGCCACTCGCCGAGCAACACCTTGAGATTCTTTACCTGCGGCCGGCCATCGAGGCCGATGACGTTGGTATTGACCCGGTAGCTGGACTCCAGCTCGGTGGTAGCGAACAGGTGCTGCATCAACTCGTCGGCATCGACCCGATT
Organism: Pseudomonas sp.; assembly: GCA_003527165.1. GTDB lineage: Bacteria > Pseudomonadota > Gammaproteobacteria > Pseudomonadales > Pseudomonadaceae > Stutzerimonas. The sequence continues at coordinate 3,073 of DPSI01000153.1, read as the reverse complement.
GGAGCGCGGGATGATGACGATCCGGCAAGGATTCTCATGATCCGATTCGTCGCGCAGATCAGCCACCATCGGCAACTTCTTCGCCTGCATCTGCGCGGCGATCTGCTCCAGGACCTTGGAGCCGGACACCTGATGCGGCAGCGAGGTGACCACGATATCGCCATCCTCGACTCGATACACAGCGCGCATCCGCACCGATCCGCGCCCGGTCTCGTAGATCTTCAGAAGATCGGCTCGTGGCGTGACGATTTCCGCCTCGGTCGGATAATCCGGGCCTTGCACGTGCTCGCACAGTTGCTCCACCGAAGTGCCCGGCTCGTCGAGCAGGCGCACGCAGGCGGCAGCGACTTCGCGCAGGTTATGCGGTGGCACGTCGGTGGCCATGCCCACGGCGATGCCAGTGGTACCGTTGAGCAATAAGTTGGGCAGACGCGCTGGCAGCGTCGCCGGCTCGTTGAGTGTGCCGTCGAAATTCGGCACCCAGTCGACAGTGCCCTGCCCCAGCTCCGACAGCAGCACCTCCGAATAACGCGACAGGCGCGCTTCGGTGTAACGCATGGCAGCAAAGGATTTCGGATCATCCGGTGCGCCCCAGTTGCCCTGGCCGTCGACCAGCGTGTAACGATAGCTGAACGGCTGAGCCATCAGCACCATGGCTTCGTAGCAGGCGGAATCACCATGGGGATGGAATTTGCCGAGCACGTCACCGACGGTACGCGCCGACTTCTTGTGCTTCGAATCGGCGTTCAGCCCCAGTTCGCTCATGGCGTAGACGATCCGCCGCTGCACGGGCTTGAGGCCGTCACCGATATGCGGCAGTGCGCGATCCATGATCACGTACATCGAATAATTGAGATAAGCCTGCTCGGTGAAATCGGCAAGGGAGCGGCGCTCCACGCCGTCCAGGCTCAGGTCGATAGTTTCGCTCATGGTCGATCCGTGGCGTGTTGGCGCAGCACCAGAGTGCCCGCGCGCTGGGTGAATTCGAGTTGTTTCAGGGCGCTCATGCCGAGCAGCACCTGGTCGCCGCTAAAGCCGGGGGCGACGATCGCCCGCACTTGATGCAGGAGAATGTCGCCGAGACCGAGACTGTCCAGCACGGTCCGGTAGCCGGTGGTTTGCCCGTTGGCGGTCTGCAGCATCACCGGCGCACCGCGGGGCAGTCCGAGGCGATCGGCCAGTTCCACCGGGATGGCGACGTCGGTTGCGCCGGTATCCAGGAGAAAGGTCACCGTCTCGCCGTTGATGCGTCCGTCGGCGACGAAGTGCCCCTGTATGTTGCTTTCAAGGTGAACCTCGATCTGCTCGCCCTGAACCAACGAAACCGGCTCACGATTGGGATTGAAGCGGCTCTGCTCCCAGTCAGCGAAAAATCGGGTCGCCAGGAACAACCCCGCGCCCCAGGCCAGTACCAGCATCACTCGACCAGCACGACGGCCGGCAGGCTGGGTCACTGCTTGGCACCCCAGCCGCCCTTTGGCGCGGCGAAGCGCCAGACGATCGGCCGCTTTTCACCGTCGGCGCGTGCGAGCCCGTTGTTATCGACGCCGATCCAGGCTCCCTCGGCATCGACCCAGAGCGCCTCGGCATTACCGAACGGCGAGTCATAGCGCCGCGGTTCGGCTAGCGCCGTGGCGGCGTAGGACCAGCACCGTTCGCTGTCGCCGCTGGATGGATTGCGCCGGCAGACCTGATGCGCCATGGGTTCCAACGTGAACAGCTTGTCCTGGTGAAAGGCCAGACCGGAGAAGCGTCGCGGCAAGGGTTGCTCGCCCAACGCGGGTGGCGGCAGCTCGCGGCCGCCTTCGGCAAGCAGTACGCAGCCGCCGATGCATTGCCAACTGCTCTGGTTGCGATGCATGACCAGCAAACCGCGCCGATCGCGCTCGGCCGCGAGCCACAGCCGTCCGGCCTCAGGATCGACCGCAATGCCTTCGAACATCGCGTTGAATTCCAGCAGCATGCCGCTCGCGCGCGCCTGGCGGACCAATCCATCGGGAAAACTGAGCCACTCGGCGGTTCCGGCCGGGCTGACACGAAGCACAGCGGCATGCGCCTCGCTGGCCAGATAGCGATTGCCCAGGCTGTCGCAGCCGAGCCCTTCGAAGTCCATCTTGCCGCCACGGACCATGCCGCTGATCGCTGTGCGCATGCGCATGCCCCAAGCCAGACCGGTATTCGGCTCCGGCGGCAACTCGAACCCCTCGCTCTCGGCCTGCCAGACGTCTTCGCTCGGATCGAGGCGGTACAGCCGATTGTCTTCACGATCCGAGACGGCCCAGAGCCCATCACCACACCAGGCCAGCCCGGAAAGGTTTCCTTGAGCGATCCCTTCGACCGGATGTTCGCTGACCAGCGCCAGCTCCGAAACGCCTTCGGTGGCCCATGCCGGTGCCGCCAGTGCAAACAGCAGCGCAATCCAACGGGTGTTCAAATCAGTACCTCGGCGAGGTTGCCCTTGGACTCGAGCCAGCTCTTGCGATCACCGGCGCGCTTCTTGGCAAGCAGCATGTCCATGATTTCGCGAGTACCGTCGAAGTCATCGAGCGTCAGCTGCACCAGCCGGCGCGTGTTTGGATCCATGGTGGTTTCGCGCAACTGCGGCGGGTTCATCTCGCCGAGGCCCTTGAAGCGGGTGACCTGGGGCTTGCCGCGGCGCTTTTCGGCCAGCAGGCGATCGAGGATGCCATCGCGCTCGGCTTCGTCCAAGGCATAGAAGATCTCCTTGCCCAGGTCGATACGGTAGAGCGGCGGCATTGCCACATAGACATGCCCGGCATCTACCAGCGGGCGGAAATGGCGAACGAACAGCGCGCAAAGCAGCGTGGCGATATGCAGGCCGTCCGAGTCGGCATCGGCGAGAATGCAGATCTTGCCGTAGCGCAGCTGGGTCATGTCCGCAGCCCCCGGATCGACACCGATCGCCACGGCGATATCGTGCACTTCCTGGCTGGCCAGGACTTCGCCGCCATCGACCTCCCAGGTGTTCAGGATTTTGCCGCGCAGCGGCATGATCGCCTGGAACTCCTTGTCGCGTGCCTGCTTGGCGGAACCGCCGGCGGAATCGCCCTCG
>DPSI01000482.1 GCA_003527165.1 Pseudomonas sp. | reverse complement strand
CTTCGTCAGCCGACTGAAGGGCGTGCGGTTCGGACCTGTGTTCATGACTTCGGACTTGCCGATGGGGCGCTGGCGCGAAATGTCCCAGGGCGAAGTCGACATCCTCAGCGAGGAGGTGGGCCTCAAGCCGGTGGCACTGCCGGGTATGAAGGCAAAAACCAAGGACAAGCTCGACCGCATGCAGCGTAAGGTGGCCAAGCCGATCGGGCGCGGCGAGCGTCGCCCCAGAGTCCTGCGTTCGGCTCATGACGCGGATGTGCCGAATGCTGGCGACAAAGGTCGCCGCTCGCGCAATGATCAGTCTGAGCGCAAGCCGCGTGAAGCCGACGATCGCAGCAAGCCAGCACGCGGCACGCCAGTGGCTGAGCGGCCGAGCACTGTTGGTCGCAATCGTGGCAAACCGTCGCCTGTCAAGCGCGGTGGACCATCGGCGTCCGAGGGGCAGCGCCCCGGGTTCGGGCGTGGCGATCGCTCCAAACGCCCTTGAAAGCCGGAGCATGAAGCGATGAAAAAGGGCGAGGCCGTAATGGCCTCGCCCTTTTTATTTTGGCGAAGTTCTGGTCACTGCAAGCTACATCGGGGCGGCGCACATTCTGTTGCGTCCGTCGCGTTTGGCTTGGTACAACGCCTGGTCGGCCCTGCGCAGCAACTCTTCCTGGGATTCGGATGGTTGATAGGTAGCGTAACCAAGGCTGGCCGACAACCGAACCTGTCTTTTTCCAACGAGAAAGCACAGGTGCTGGATGGCGACTAGGATGCGCTCGGCTACGACTGCCGCCGCCTCGGACCCTGTGTTGGATAACACCAGAACAAACTCTTCGCCGCCAAAGCGGAACACCATGTCCACGTTGCGTAGCTGCTCCCTGAGCAGCAGAGCGGTCGCTTTGAGCGCGGCGTCTCCTGCCTGGTGACCATAGTCGTCGTTAAGTCTCTTGAAATGATCCATGTCCAACATAATGACCGACATGGCCTGACCATGACGCCGGGACAGTTCGGTTTCTCGGGCCAAACTCCGTTCGAGGGACACGCGATTCCCCACGCCAGTTAGTGGATCTTTCAGCGAGGCCTGAACGGCGCGCCGATAGAGTAATGCATTGCGCAACGGAAACAACATGCAGTTCACAGCGCTTTCGAGCTGCTCCAGCGCCACCTGGAACAAGCGGTCATGGCTGAACAGGCGGAGCTCGCCGAGGCGATCCTCTTGGAGCGAGAGTGAGTAGCTCACGTTAAACCCTTCGGCTTCCCCTAATTGAAGACGGAAGTCGGTATCAACATGATGGTAGGAAAGAGCGCACAACGGAATCAGGTTGCCGACTTCATCCAGGAAGAACCCCAAGAGCCTATCGATCTCCAGGCTCGTCTGCAGGCGCAATGTTAGATTGCGTAGCCGCTCGGAAAGACCGAGCTGTCGGGTCGATAAGGGCTTGCTGCAATTGTTTTCCGGGCGCCGGGAATGGGCGGTCCCGATATCGACTGTAGCGGTGCCTTGCTTATCTGGCGGCATGAAATGAACCTCTAAACGCAATCTGCGCTGATGAAGGTTCTAAGCGAATTTGATGCCAACCAAAAATATCTTTGTCTATCAGATAGATAGCTGATCGTATGGAGCGTTGCGGTAAGAACGTGCCAGCGAAACGGCAGGTTGATGCCAATTTGACATGTCTGCCGTTGCCGTTGCGCCAGGAAACAGGCGCTTTGGACAGGAATTACTGGGCGTCCAGCGCCTGTCCGTTGATACCGGTGCTGTCTGGGCCCATGAGATACAGATAGGCGGGCATGATGTCTGCCGGTAGCGGGTTAACCGCCGGATTTTCGCCAGGATAGGCTTTGGCGCGCATGTCTGTGCGGGTAGCGCCCGGGTTGATGCTGTTACTGCGCACGGAACCAGTGCCGTCAAGCTCATCTGCCAACACTTGCATCAGCCCCTCGGTCGCGAACTTCGATACGGCATAACCTCCCCAGTAGGCGCGCGCTTTGCGCCCGACGCTGCTCGATGTGAAGATCACTGAGGCGTCGTCGGCAAGCTTGAGCAGCGGTAGCAGAGTACTGGTGAGCATAAAAGCGGCGTTGACGTTTACCTGCATGACCCGCATGAAGTTATCGCCGGATAGCTGTTCGATCGGTGTGCGCGGGCCGACGATACCTGCGTTGTGTAGCAAGCCATCCAGTCGTCCGAACTCGCGCTCGACGGTAGCCGCAAGTTCGTCATATTGATGCGGCAAGGCTGTTTCCAGGTTGAGCGGAATCACTGCTGGTTGCGCCCAGCCAGCGGCTTCGATCTCATCGTATACCCTGTTGAGGTTTTCTTCGGTTTTGCCTAGTAGCAGAACGGTTGCGCCGTGCGCTGCATAGGCTTTGGCTGCAGCTTCGCCAATTCCACGGCCTGCGCCGGTGACCATGATGATCCGATCCTTGAGTAGATCGGGGCGGGCTGAGTACTCGAACATCTGACGCCTCATATGCGGAACATGGGCGATCGCCCGATGCTTGTTATCGAAAAAGAAGGGGGCTAACGGCCAGTTGTTATTCCTACCAATCCGTGCGAGCCAGCAAGGGACGTAATTCAAGCGGGTGATTGACGACCACGTCCGCGCCCCAGGTCTCCGGGTCGTCATCGGGATGGATATACCCATAACGCACGGCGGCCGTACGGCTACCGGCTGCACGTCCCGACTCTACGTCACGCAGATCATCACCCACGAACAGCACGGTCGATGGGTCGAGGTCAAGTTGATTGCATGCCAACAGCATCGGTTCCGGATCAG
>DPSI01000503.1 GCA_003527165.1 Pseudomonas sp. | reverse complement strand
AACCGCTCTTCCGATCTCGATCAACCAGGCAAAGGCGCTTGAGCGGAACCTGAACGCACAGCAGGCATTGCTGTTCGCGTTCGTCTACGAGTGCCCGAGCTGGGCCCGCATGATGAAGACCGATGATGGTGAGTTCTATGCCCTCAGCAAGTCGAAAGTCATCGAAGAGCTCCCGATCCTTACCGACAAGCCTGACACCGTATACCGGTTGATGAAGCAACTGGAGTCCGCTGGGCTCGTTGATGTTTCGCACACGGCAACGATCACGCTGATTCGGGTTACGCGCAAAGGGAAGGAGTGGAACCGCAAGATAGATGGGTCGGAAAAATATCCGACCTCTGCTGCGAATAAGGTCGGAAAAATATCCGAGGCACGTCGGAAAAAAATCCGATCTACCTCGGAAAAAAATCCGATGGAGGTCGGAAAAATATCCGAGCCAAGGTCGGAAAAATCTCCGACAAATCAGGGTACCAGTAATCAGGTAACCAATCAGGATACCAGTCAGGTATTGCCGGCCGCTGTCGCAACCGCCGATTCGAACGACGATTCGGAAGCTGCCAGGCAAGCGGCATGTCGCTCGATCTGGTCCGCCTACTCGCTGGCATACCAACACCGGTATCACACCGCCCCGGTTCGCAACGCCAAGGTCAACAAGCAAATCGTTGAGCTGAACAAGCGCCTCGGAGCTGAGGCGCCGGCAGTGGCTGATTACTTCGTCTCGATCAACGACGCCTTCCTGATCCGCAACTGCCACGACGTCGGATCGCTGCTCGCAAAGGCTGAGTCGTACCGCACCCAGTGGGCGACCAACACGCAAGTCACCGGGCGATCTGCCCAGCAAGTCGAGAAGACCCAATCGAACGTGTCCGCTGCACAGGCGGCGCTGAACGCTCAACGCGCAAGGAGGGCGGCAAAATGCTAACGCCTGATCAAGAAGATTCGTTGCTCGTCTCCCTGTTCGCCACGGCGGAAGCCATGGGTCAGGAGCTCACCCAAACCGCAGCGCTGATGATGGTCGACGACCTGAAGCAGTACGAGGAGCCGGCGATCGCCGCCGCGTTGCAGTCCTGCCGCAGGGAGCTGACCAATAAGCTCACCATCGGCGCGATCCTTCAGCGCGTACAGGCTGCCGATGGCCGGCCCGAGCCAAACGAGGCTTGGTCACTGGCTCTGGCTGCCTCGGATGAATTCGACAGCGTTGTGCTAACCGAAGAAATCCAGCTGGCCCTTGGTGCTGCTCGTGCAGTGCTGGAAGCCGGCGACAAGGTCGGGGCTCGCATGTCCTTCCTGTCCGCCTACCAGCGCCTTGTCGACACCGCTCGCCGCGAAGGTACGCCGGTCAAGTGGGCGCTTTCTCCTGGCTTCGACCCGCAGCGCCGCTTGATGGCCGTTGAGGAAGCAGGGCGCCTCGGCCGCCTGCCGGCCCCAGTCGTTCAGGAATACCGGGCCCAACTGACCCATGAGCCTGTCACCCAAGACGGCGCCGCGATTGCCGGTTTGATCACCGGGCGCGCAGCCATGCCGAGCGAAGACGTTCGCGCCAAGTTGCAGCTGGTGAAGGCGTCGGTAGCTGAGAACCTGGCAGCCAAGGAGCAGAAGCGGCAGGCCGCTATCCGTGAGCGCCAGGAGAACTTCGAGCGCCGCCGGCAAGAGCAATTGGACGCGCTGGCGGCGCTGAAGGTGAACGCATGAACCACAACTTCAAGCCCGGCGATCTCGCTCTGACTTTGATCGACCTATCGCCAGTCATGGCCGGAAGCGTCGTTGAGCTTATTGAACGCCTCGCGAAGGGTGACCTCGTGCACACGCCACGTGGAATACTCCAGGCGACCGAAAACGGATGGATCTGCGCGCACCCAGACGCCCCAGGAAATATTGGTTTCTGCGCCACGGCGCTGATGCCCCTACGCGGCGACTTCCAGCCCGAACGCCAGAAGGCAAGCGAGGTGCCGGCATGAATCAGCACGACAGAGACAGCGCGGAGCTGCGCCGGCTGTGTGCCGAGCGTGATCAGCTGAGGGCCGGAATCAAGAAGCTTCGCCTGAGCCATGCGCGTATGTATGGCGAGCTGTACAGGATCGGTCACGAGTTTCCGGAGCTAGAGGCGCGATGTGCTGCCGCTCGTGCCGGGGAGGGATCGAAATGAGCCAGCTCGAAATGTTCATTGAAGAGCCGTTCTCAATCCTGCTCAAAAACATGGAAACCGCGACCCGTCGCTATGACGCGATTGTCATGGTCGTCTCCGGTTTGCACTTCACCTGCGATCTTCACGCGGGCCCAGGCGGGGATCGGCAGCTGCGGATCATCAGCAAGTTGGCTGAACGTGCCGGGTCGGAGGTAAGGGCGCATGGAGCTCTTCTCAGCAGGCTTGAGGCAGCAACAGCGGAGGCGGCGGCATGAAAATGCTCAGTGAGGCCCAACTCCTAACCCTCCTCCGCAAGGCCTACACCATGGGATGGCGCAACGGCCACCTCGACACCATAGGCCAGTCCGAGCCGGTCAACCTCGACGCTGAGCTAGTCAAGCTCATCCACGCCGACGCTGGCGGGTATGACAGCAAGGGCCAGGAGGTGAGCCGTGGCTGAGTTCGTCGCGTATTTGACTGTTTGCCTGCTAGGTGGCGCTGCCAGTTGCATTAAGCAGCCGTTTCTCCGGGGTGGCCTAGTGGCATTCTTTATTTTTGCCGCATATCGACTAGGGATGGAGGCGGCCCATGGCTGATCGAATATTCCGCATCCAAGGCGCTGCCGGTATCAACCCGGCATTCAAGGCTGCCCACGGGCTAGTTCAGGGCCTCATGCGGGAAGCCGGCACCGGTTATGAGCTGGTGCTGCGCGAGCTCAAGTCGAAGCGCTCCGTCGACCAAAACAAACGCTACTGGGCGCTTCTGCGTGAAGTCGAGCACGCCGTATGGGTGAACGGCCGCCAGTACGACGACGAGACGTGGCACGAATACTTCAGACGCCAGTTCATCGGCTGTAACGAGCTACCGGATGGATCGCTGGTCGGCATCAGCACCACGAAGCTGTCCGTGGCTGAGTTCGGCGACTACATGACCCACATTGAGCAGTGGGCAGCAGAGCAGGGTTTCCCGCTGATGGTGGCCGCATGAAGCAAACCAAGCTCACCAAGGCCGCTAGCGCCAAGAAATGTCGCAACGCTGCGTGCCGGTCTGAGTTCGTACCGGCTCGCCCGCTACAAACCGCCTGCAGCATTGCCTGTGCGGTTGCGCTGACTCAGACGAAAAAAGCCCGCCAGGCCCGCGACGAGGCCAAGCAGGAGCGAGCAGCACGCCGAGCAGCACGC